>JBBSDR010000977.1:0-3765 GCA_038240465.1 Gemmatales bacterium | reverse complement strand
CCGCAATTCCATCTGGGGCATTGACATTCATGATCGAATTTTCCACTATGATCCCGTGAAACAACAATTCGCGCAAGTGCCGGCTCCGGCCTATATCAGCCAGGTTTCAGTTGGTTCCGATGGGGCCGTGTGGGAACAACTCGACAACGGCAAATCGTTCCACCACCCGGCGCGGGCCGACGGAGCCGAGGGCTGGCTGCGCTATCACCATGTGTTGCGCCGCGGCCCGGAGAAGGAAACACTCATCACCGACTTCATGGGCTACAACAGCGGGGAGACGCTCGCTCGTGACGGTTCGGACTGGCTGGATCGAGAATCGCCCTCCACGGGTTACAATGGCAACAACTGGGTTGGCGATCTGATCCTCGAATGTGAGGTCAAGGTCGAGAAGGCCGAGGGCGAACTGGTCCTCGAACTGGTGCGGTCCGGCGAGCGCTACCGGGCGACCTTCAACCTGGCGTCGGAGGATGGCCGTTGCACCCTCAGCCGGGGTGAAAAGGGTGACGAAGTGCAGATCGAGAGCCAGCCGACCCGGCTGCGTAAGGGGACGCACAAGCTGCGTTTCGCCAACGTCGATCAGCGGCTGACCGTGTGGGTTGATGGCTCGCTGCCCTTCGAGGACGGCGTCAAGTACGTCCCTCCCGCGGAGAAGGGGCCGAAGTCCGCGGACCTGCAGCCGGTCAGCGTCGGCGCCAGGAAGGGGGCGGCCGTCACGGTCCAGAACATCAAGCTGTTTCGGGACAGTTACTACACCACCAACTCCAATCCGCGTGAGGCCGACGTCAAGATCGAGGACCTGGGCGATCCGCGAAAATGGACCGACTTGCGCGAGCCGCCTTTGAAGACGCTGTATGTGCAGCCGGGGCATTTCCTCTGCCTGGGCGACAACAGTCCGGAGAGTTCGGACGGCCGCACCTGGGGGCTGGTGCCGGAGCGCCTGCTGCTGGGGCGGGCGCTGCTGGTGTACTGGCCGCCCGCCCGGGCAGGCAGGATCCGGTGATGCCATGACGACGGGAGAGATCGCCATCCGCGTTCGCTATGCCGAGACCGATCGCATGGGGCTATTGCATCATGCGAATTATCTGGTGTATTTTGAACAAGGACGCATTGAACTGTTCCGGGCGCAGGGCTACTCGTACAAAGACGTCGAGGACCAGGGTTACTATCTTGTGCTGACGCGGGTCGAGGTGAAGTATCGCAAGGCGGTCCACTTTGACGATCTGCTGACACTGCGCACCATCGTCAAGCGCACGACGGCCGTTCGCATCGACCATTGCTACGAGCTTCTTCGCGATGGCACCCTGGTGGCGGAAGGGGAATCGACGCTGGCCTGTGTGGACGCCGAGGGAAACCCGCAAGCGCTGCCCGACGTGCTGCGCGGATAAGGATCGACGGCGAATTTCTTGCCGCTTGCGGCTTAGCGGACCGCCCGCAGACAGCCCGCTAAGCCGCAAGCGGCAGGAAGTTGTTCCGCGGGTGGCTCGGCCTCAGAGTTGTAGTTTCTTCGATTACTGGGAGGGACGAACGCATGCGACGCCGATTGATCCAGTTCGTCCTGCCGTTCCTGCTCTGCGCGATTCCCGTTCTCGCGGGAGGAGCCATCGCCTCAGCCATTGAGGGCGGCGCACGCGAGTTTTATCTCGAACATTTGACCTCCCTCGACGTCATCATTCTGTCGATGGGAGCGGGGCTTTTCGTCCTGCAAATTCTCTTCGCCTACCAGGCGCTGCGCTGGCGCGGAACATCGTTTGACGAACGGGCCGATCCCTGGCTGTCGAATCTGGCGCAGGCAGCGGAGTGGTTCCCACTGCTCGGGCTTCTCGGCACGGTGGCGGCCATCCTGCAGACGTTCAGCGGCATTACGACCTTCACGCCGCAGGAGATCATCAAGAACTACGCGCCGGCCATCACGGCCACCGGCAGCGGATTGTTCATGGCGCTCCTGAACATCTTTCCGTCGTGGATGGTTCCGGTCGGCCGCGACCTGATCCGCGTTCTCGGCGGCGGGGAGGAACCGGGAACGGAGGGCCGCCGCGAGCAACCGGCCAGCGCGCCCCCTGTCGCGGCGCGTGCCGACGCGACCCGTCTCGCCCGGCCGCACACGGGGACCGACGCGGGTTCCTGAGGAGGCCTATCATGATCAGTTTGCCCAAACGGGCCGTCACGCGGTTTTTTATCCCGCTCATCGACGTACTCATCCTGCTGTTTTGTATCTTCCTGCTGATGCCCTATGTCGAGAAGGGCGCCCTCGGCGGAGCACGCCTGACCGCGGGGGAAGCCGACAAACTCAAGCGCCGCATCGAGGAGTTGCAGAGCAAGCTCGAAAAGGCGGAAAAGTATCGGGAGACGCCGGAGGAACTGAAACTGCAAATCGCGGACTTGAAGAAACGTCTGCGGGCAAATCCGGTGGACCTCCTGAAAACGCGCACGCTGCAAATTGCCGAGAGCGACGGCTCCCTGTTCTACCAGAAGACAACGCCCGATAGTGGGCTGGTTCGCATCCGGCTGGATTCGGACAAGGCCCGCCAACTGGTCGCGGACGATCGCAAGCCGCCATTCCGCCAAAATGAGCAGAAACTGGTCTACTTCATCGTTCGTCCTCAGAACAAGAGCCTGTTCCCAAAAGAAAGCCAGGTCATCGAATACGAGCGCTGGTTCAAGGAACTGCCCGTTGAGGTGCGCCGGGCGGATACGGAACCCTCTCCTGGAAGGCGAACCCCATGATTCCGCTCGCTTTCACGCTCTCCGAGGCCCCCTTGATGATTGTCAAGGGGCTGGCCGTGCTGGCCGGCGCTTTCGCCGGCGCTTTCCTGATTGGGCTGACGGTGCGCCTTTTGGTGCGCCTGGCCCGTCCCAGGCCGATGCCCGGGTGGGCGCTGGGATTGGTGCGCCTCGGGGGGGCGGCCATCGGAGGCGTCGTCGTCTGGCTGCTGGTCGCCGACATGACGGGGCTGGGCTGGGGCGGTGGGGGTGGCCTTGGCGGCGGCCTTGGCGGCGGCCCGAGCAAGACCGAGGATTCAAAAAAGGACGTCAAGGTCAAGCCGGATGACAAGGTCCAGCCGCCCAAGGATGGCGACACGGTCAAGAAGGAGGAGAAGCCCCTGCACGTCTTCGTCCTCGGCTTGAAAGACCTGAAGGATCGGTTGAAGACGGAGTCGCCGAATATCGACAACTGCTACTGGATTCAGGGCGACCCGCAACCACAGGTCCGCGACCTGGACGGACTCAAAAAGGAACTCCGCCTTCGCCGCGAGACAAAAAAGACACTCAAGGTCTACATGGATACGACCCGCAACAGCCCAGACAGGTTCAACCCGGACTTCTGGGTCCCTCTGGAAGTATGGTTGGGACAAGAGAAGCTCTACTCGCAGGAACCGTAGTGGCCGGGAGTCTGCCATGTCCATCACCGCGAACGGACCCCTGCAACTCGTTCTCTTCGGCCTGCCTCGCGCCGGCAAGACCAGCTTGCTCGCCGCCCTGGCGCAGGTGCAGGAGAGCCAACCCACTCCGCTGCCCGGCAAGACCGAGGAGCCTGCCGGCGCGCTGGCGAACCTGCGCCGTCTTCACTACGACGAGCCGCCGCGTCCCACCGAGGACGAGACGGTCTCCTACTCTGTCCGCTTGCCGTCGCCGAACGGCCCTCTCGATGCGGTCCTCGTCGATGGCGATGGCAAGGTGCCATTTGAATTGCTGAAGACCCGCGCTTCTCTGGAGAATGCAACCGGAGCGTTTTCTCAAGCTGTCATCGGCGCGGATGCGCTCCTG
>JBBSDR010000976.1:0-3765 GCA_038240465.1 Gemmatales bacterium | reverse complement strand
TGCCGTCAAGGAAATAGACCCGTCCATTGGGACCAACGCGCTCCAGACAGAAGCGGCGGACTCGATGGCCCGGGAGGCGCGTCATGTCGGCCTCACGATACGGCAGGTGAACGCAAATCAGGTCAACCAGCCGTTCGCGCAAACCGCGCAGATGACGCCCCAGGCCGAGCAGCCGCTGGCCGTGTATGCACAGCGACTCGACGCCCAGCGCCGCGGGACGGCCATCGGGCCAGAAGATTTGGTAGCCCTCGAAGGCAATCTCGTTCTCCAGGCGATCAAGATTGGGATTCCGGCGAAAGAGCAATCTCAGGTTCCGTGGCATCCGGTCGGTTCTCTCGGCAGGACTAGGCAACGAACGTTCCGGTGGACGCCCGGAACCCGTAAGGCGAGAGTCAAGTTCCTTCCCACTTTGTGCTGAACACCTGGGAAGATAGAGGAATTATAGGGTCTGGAGACCTTTCGAGCGACTGGAACAGGAAAAAAGCTTACTCGTCCGGAGTCTTCCTCAGAGTCGTCACGTCCGTTATGTCCGGCGCGACCGCGCCTTCGTCGCGATTTGTCTTTCCCTCCCGTCCTCTCTCCGCAACGCCAGCCGGCACAGTTTTCCGATGTAGACACTGGCTTGCCTTGAAATCCGCGCCGCCGTCCGCGCCGGCCGCTACGGTCGCGGATAGACTTCTTCGCCAGTCTCGCTCGCCATGATTTCTCGACCTGTTCTCCAGGGATTCGCCATGCTGCCTCTCCGCTGGACCCCGTTGCTTGTGCTGCTGCTGGCCCCCCTGCCACGCGCCGCATTCGGCCAGGGCGACCCCGCCTCAATGGGGGCCGACTCCTGTGCCGAGGCGTTGCCGCGACGGGAGCAGTTCCGGCAACTCGGCGTCGCCGCCTGGCACGCCGCCGGCCACAAGGGACGCGGCCTCAAGGTGGCTATCCTCGATTCTGGCTTCAGCGGCTACCACTCCCAACTGGGCAAAGCGCTGCCCGCGAAAGTGATCGCCCGTTCATTTCGCAAGGATGGCAACCTCGAGGCGAAGGACAGCCAGCATGGCATCCTGTGCGGCGAGGTCATCCACGCCCTGGCGCCGGACGCCGAGTTGCTGTTCGCCAACTGGGAGCCGAGCCACCCCGGCAGTTTTCTCGAAGCGGCACGCTGGGCAGTCCGCCAGGGCGCTCAGGTCCTCTCCTGTTCGATCATCATGCCGACCTGGAGCGATGGCGAGGGCGGCGGACTGGTCCATGCGGAACTGTCTCGTCTGCTGAACAACGGCAAGCAGGGCGGAGGGGTATTGTTCTTCGCCTGTGCCGGCAACACGGCCGATCGCCACTGGAGCGGCGCCTTTCACGATGGGGGACGGGGCTATCATTCCTGGGACCAGGGCATCGACAACTCCTTGCTGCCCTGGGGCGATGGCCGCGTGTCGGTCGAGATGTGCGCGAGTGCGGACGCCGACCTGATGCTGCTCGTCCATGATGCCGCCAGCGGCCGCGACCTCCAGTCCTGCCGGCTGCAGCATGGCGACCCTTGCACGGCGGTCGTTCGCTTCTCGCCGCTGCCGGGGCATTCCTACAGCATCCGGGTTCACTCGTCGAACGCGGACACTCGCGCCCACTTTCACCTGTTCGTCCTTGGCGGCAGCCTGCGTCAGACTCATGCCGGCAGCAGTATTCCCTTCCCCGGAGATGGGCCGGAGGTGGTCACGGTCGGCGCGGTGGAAGGCGACGGACACCGGGCGACCTACAGTTCGTGCGGTCCGAATTCGGCCAGCCCCAAGCCGGACCTGGTGGCCCTGGTGCCTTTCGAGAGCCGATTCCGGACGAGGCCCTTCGGCGGCACCTCGGCGGCGACCCCTCAAGCAGCGGGACTGGCCGCCGTGATGTGGAGCGCTCATCCCGAGTGGAAGGCCGCTCAGGTGCGGCGGGCGATGCAGGAAGCGGCTCGCGATCTCGGGCCGCGCGGCCACGACTGGGAAACCGGGCATGGACTGGCGCGGCTGCCCGCACTCCGAAATGATGAATGATGAATGATGAACGAAGAGAAGTAACCCAGTCGCTTGCGCTCCGGGCTGGTCGTATTCTCTTTATTCATCAATCATCATTCATCATTTCGGGGTCTTGATTCCGCCGCACGGTGCGATAGTCTGGATGCGCACAAGCAACCTGTCTCCCGCATCGTGAAAGGCAACCCGTGAGCGCTTCCTTACCCGCAATTCTCCTTTCCTTCGTCCTTTTGACTGGCCTCTCCGCCGCCGATCCCTGGTTGGTGTTCGAGGGCGGCACCGATCCGAGCAAGGGCAAGCACATTGTCCTCATTTCCGGCGACGAGGAGTATCGTTCCGAGGAGACCCTGCCGCAACTGGCGAAGATCCTCGCCAAACATCACGGCTTCAAATGCACCGTGCTGTTCGCGATCAATCCCAAGGACGGCACCATCGATCCAAACCGTAACGATAACATTCCCGGCCTGGAAGCGCTCGACAAGGCCGATTTGATGATTATCTTCACGCGCTTCCGCAATCTGCCCGACGAGCAACTCGAACACATCAACAAGTATCTCGAAGCGGGCAAGCCGGTCATCGGTCTGCGCACCGCGACGCACGCCTTCAATCTGAACAAGAGCAAGTCGTTCAAGCACTGGACCTGGACCAGCAAAGACAAAGGTTGGGAGGGTGGCTTCGGACGCAAAATCCTCGGCGAGACCTGGGTCAATCATCATGGCGGCCACGGCAGCCAGAGTACCCGCGGTATCATCGCCGAGGGAGCGAAGGGACATCCGATCCTCCGCGGCATCAAGGACGGCGACATCTGGGGACCGACCGACGTTTACACGGTCAATCTGCCGCTGCCCGGCGATAGCAAGCCGCTCGTCCTCGGCCAGGTGCTGGTTGGCATGAAGCCGGACGACAAGCCACTGGCCGGCAAGAAGAACGATCCGATGATGCCGGTCGCCTGGACAAAGACGTACAGCACTTCGGCGGACAAGGTTGGCAGGGTCTTCACGACGACGATGGGCGCCTCGCAGGACCTCGAGAGCGAAGGCACCCGGCGCATGCTGGTCAACGCGACGTACTGGACGCTTGGGCTGGAGGAGAAGATTCCCGCCGGGGGTGCGAAGGTCGATATCGTCGGTGAGTTCAAGCCGTCTCCGTTCAGGGGCGGCGGTTTCAAGAAGGGCGTCAAACCGGAAGACCTGGCGAAATAAGCCTCTCAGAAAATCCGAAACTCGAAATCCGAAATGAAGAGTGTCTGTTTCGGATTTCGGATTTCGGATTTCGGATTTTTTCGAGTGTGGAGGGAGCAACCATGTCGAACGCAATCCGGCGGATCGCCATGTGGTCCGGGCCGCGCAACATTTCGACGGCGCTGATGCGATCCTGGGGCAATCGGCCAGACACCGTTGTCTGGGATGAGCCGCTCTACGCCCACTACCTCCTCGCCACGGGGGCCGACCATCCCGGCGCCGAGGAGGTCATTCGCTGTCACGAGAGCGACTGGCGCAAGGTGGTGGCGCGCCTCGTCGGCGACGTGCCGGAAGGCAAGTCCATCTTCTATCAGAAGCACATGTCGCATCATCTGCTGCCGGAGATCGATCGTGGCTGGCTCGATCGGGTTACCAATGTCTTTCTGCTGCGCCCTCCGCGCCACATGCTCACTTCGCTGGTTCGCATCCTGCCTCATCCGAGTTTGCTCGACACCGGCTTGCCGCAGCAGGTCGAAATCTTGACACTCCTCGCTAATCCCGACCGTTACTGACTGTCATGCGATCTG
>JBBSDR010000975.1:0-3766 GCA_038240465.1 Gemmatales bacterium | reverse complement strand
GCAGGGCCTTCTCTCCTGCTTCGAGCAGTTTTCGCGCGGCTTCCGCGCTCGCGGCGGCCGACAACTCCTTGATCCATGCCGCGATCTGTTCCGGTGTCGCCGGCTTCTCGATCGCGACCGGCAGTTCGGTGATCGTTGGCCCGCGGTCGTCCGCCTGGACGCCGTCGAGGAGCAGCCGAATAGGCCCTTCGTCAATGGCAGCGTCCGGCAGCGAAGGCAAGCCCCGGCCGAGTTTCATCGCCTGCAGCCGGGTCCAGACTGCCCCGAGGTCCCAGACAACGGCGCGATCGCTCCCTGTGACCGCGAGGTGCCGGCCATCGCCTGAGAAGGACAGCATCCCGACCGTGAACGGCTCACGGCCGGTCAACGTGGCAATCTCGGTCCAGTCGTCGGGACGGAGCAACTTGACGCTCTGCAGCGTATCGCACAGGGCGGCCATGGTGCCATCAACGGTGAAGGCCATCGCTCTCGGGATGGAGGGTTCCTTGAGCGAAACAGTCCGTTCCAGGGTCCAGTCGCCGGTGCGCCACACCTGATAGTCCGTGTTGCGCATGAGAATGAACTTGCTGCCGTCGGGGGTGAAGCTGACCGCCGAGGCATTGTCGCCGTTGAGCGAGAACTCCTTCACCAGTTTGCCTGTGTCCGCGTTCCAGACACAAGGAGTCGGACCGTGCCAGGTGCCGGCCGCGATCCAGCGGCCATCGCTGCTCCAGGCGACACTCGCTGCTCCTTTGGTCTGTAACTCGGGCAGTTGGATTCGGCCATCCGGCTTCACCCGGACGACACGGTTTCGCCCCCAGTCGCCAACAGCCAACTGACCGTCCGGGCCAAACGCCACCCGGCTGTACTGTCGCCCGGCGGGAATCACGCCGAGCCGTTGCGACGGTCCCAGGCGCAGTGTGCCAGGCTGTCGCGGCACGGGGCGGAGGGACCACAACTCGAGTCCTCGCAATGGGCCGTAGGTCAGCAGAGTATCTCCGCGTGGACCAAACTGGACCTCATCGACGAAGCCCGTCGGCAGGACAGCCAGGGGAGAGCCGTGCTTGACGTCGTAGAGCAGGACGCCGTCCGGCCCTGTCGCGGCCAGCAGCCGGCCATCGGGACTCAGGCTCGCCTGAACGCTCGCTCCGTTGGGCATGGCGACCCGATGGAGCAAGCGATACTCGGGGGCGGTGGCGACCTCGAAACCGGACTTGTTGCCGGGGAGCCAGCGATTGCTGCCGGCGAACGTTTGGGCCGCGCCGTTGATGCTAAGGACGATGCGGCCCTCGACCGGATCGATGAGATTGACCAGTCCGCTCCAGCCGCTGACGGCCAGCACATTGCCGTCGCCCGAGTAGCTCATCGAGTTGTGCGCATCCGCTCCCGAGATGGTGGCCTGGGGGTCGTGGTTTTTCATGTCCCAGAGATAGGTCTTGCGATCCTCCCCCTTGCAATGGCTGGCCAACTGAGGCCGATACGGGTGCCATTCAAAGAGGTGGACCGCCGCCGGATGATGCAGCCGTGTGACGGGAGCGCCTGTCTTGAGATCGAAAACCATGATGGACAGGTCGTTTTCGAGGGCCGAGGCGAGATAGCGTCCATCGGCCGAGATCGTCAGTCGCTGAAGGCCGGTCGGGAGCCGCAAGTACGAGAGCGTCTTGCCGGCCGACAGGTCGTGGACTCCCGGCGGCCTATCGCGCGCGATGGTGAACGCCCACGGGCCAGGGAAGTTCCAGATCCACCGATCGCTCTCGGCCTGTACCAGGCGAAGAACTGGCTTCTGGTGGGCGATGTCCCACGCGATCCAGACGCACTGGCCCCGCTTGTGTCCTGCGTGGCGGACGGCGAGGTAGCGGCCTTCCCAGTCCAGTGCCATCGAGGTTTCCTTGCCGTCGGCGCTGGGCAGTCGCGCCACGACCTGGCCATCGAGTTTGTGCGTGATGGTGCAGTTGCCGTTCTCGTCGAAGGCGCAGTTGAGCGCCATTTGGCCCGGCAGTTCGGCGAGAGGCGGCAAGGTAGCGGCGGGACGGATGTCGGGCAGCGCCAGACAGGCGATGGCCTCATTCCGCAAGTCCAGCGAATAGCGAATGTCGGCGGCCAGGGTCAGGGCGGCGAGACTGTCGAAGCGCTGACCGGACTGCCGGCTGAGCCGGCCCGCGCGGGCCTGCGCCAGATACGATCCCCACAGTTTGTCTGTTGCATCTTCCTTGGCCTCCAGGGCAAGCTGCTTGCTGTTCTGGGCCTCATCGCGCTCGCTCTTCAGCAACAGGGCCGCCACGCTCGCGCCGGCCAGGAGGGTGAACAGCAACAAGGCGACGACGGTCAGCAGGGACGCAGTCACCGGGTTGCGCCGGCACCAGCGCCAGCCGCGTTCCAGCCGTCGGACCGGTCTTGCCTTGATCGGGCGGTCGGCGAGGAAGGCGGCGAGGTCGTCGGCCAGTTCCGCGGCGCTGCCGTAACGGCGCGCTGGCTCCTTGTGCAGACACTTCAGACAGATTGTCTCCAGATCGCGCGGCAAACCCGGTTGCAACTCCGACGGCGGCACCGGCTCACGCTCGATCACCAGCATGACGGTTTCCATCGGCGTCGGCGCCTGGAACGGAGGCCGGCCGGTGAGCGTCTCGTAAAGGATGGCCCCCAGCGCATAGATATCGACGGCAGGAGTAATGTCCTTCTTGCCCTGCGCTTGCTCCGGGGCCATGTACGACGGGGTGCCGACGATGGCGCCCGTCTGCGTCAGCCCGGCGCCGGTCGTGATGCGTTTGGCGAGTCCGAAGTCGGTGATTTTCGGAGTGGCCAGGGGCGAGCCGCCGGGTTCATCCCGGCGGTCCGGACGGGGGGGACAAACTCCGCCGCTCGCCTTCTCTCGATCGCCCCTTGATAACAGCACATTGGCGGGCTTCAGATCGCGATGGACGATTCCAGCGCCGTGCGCGTGCTGCATCGCCTCGGCCAGTTGCCGGCACAGGACGGCGGCCTCGCGCGGCGGCAGCGGCGTACCGCGAATCCTCTGGGCCAGATTGCCGCCCTCGACGTATTCCAGCGAGAAGTACGGCTGGGCTTCGTGCTGGCCGATCTCGTACACCTGGACGATATTTGGATGCCGCAACTGGGCCACGGCCTCCGCCTCGGCCACGAAGCGGAGCACCTCGTCCATTGAGGCGTGACCGCCGCCCAGGACCATCTTCAGGGCCACGAGACGATTGAGCCGTTTCTGCCGCGCCAGGTAGACCACCCCCATGCCGCCGCGCCCCAACTCCCGGAGCAAGTCGTAACCGGGGACTCGCGCCTGCGGAACGGGTTCGCCGTCCGGCTCGGCACCGGTAAACAACAACGTCGGCGGGGCTGGAATGTCGGAACGTTCGGGATCGGGTATCGTTGCGCTCATCCGCAGGCTCCTCCCAGGAGAATTGATTCTACACTCGTTTCGGAAGAGCGCACAGGTTCCGTTCGCTCTCATGAGTGAACGGGTGATCGCCGGCCGGCTCTCCTTTCCTTGACTTCGGAGCGGCGAAAGGAGTATTGTCTGACCGGCAATGGAGCGCGCGGGACTCAGCAAAAAGGGACGACCATGGAAACGGTGCTGGTGACAGGCGGCTGTGGCTTCATCGGCAGCAATTTTGTTCGCTTTCTGCTCGACCGCGAGCCGGAAACGCGCGTCGTCAATCTCGACTGTCTCAGCTACGCGGGCAACCTGGCGAACCTGGCGGACCTGACAGACGATCCGCGCTATTCCTTCATCCGCGGCGACATTGCCGATCGCGACCTGGTGCGCGAGGTCGTC
>JBBSDR010000974.1:0-3768 GCA_038240465.1 Gemmatales bacterium | reverse complement strand
GAACGAGAGAGAGGCAGGAGCCGGGCGGTCGTCCCGGGAAGGAAGGAAACGCCCGCACCGATCGCCGCATTGATGAGGGCGGCATCGAAGGATTCGCGCGACAGGGCGGCTCCCGCCGGCAGACGCAGATCGGCCGCGCCGCTGCCGGCGGCAAGATGGACGCGATTGAGTAGCACGCCTCCGCAATGGCTGACGAGTTCGCCCAGTCCCGCCTCGTCGAGCAGCGTCAGAGCAGCGCCGTTGAGACAGCAGCCACACACCTTCCAGCGCGGAAAGACAGCACGATCGACCAGCAGCACCTCGACCCCGGAGCGGGCCAACTCACGAGCAAGGAACGAACCCGCGGGGCCAGCGCCGACAATGAGGACAGGCCATTCGCGCCGTGCGGCGTGTTCCAGCGTCAGAGTTGCAGCCAGGCTCATACGCTCACTCCTGCCGTTTCCATGATAACAGGTGACGGCAAGGCCAACGGCGACCGATCGTTGCTCCTTTCAGGCCGGCCCTTTGTGCCAGGGTGAGCGCCTCGCTCAACGTGAAAGCACCCTCGACGGATCGAGGACCATCGACGTGAACAATTCGGCTGCGCGACAGCAGCCGCGATCCCACCCAGGCCATGACGAAGCCGAGCGGACTTCGCTCCAGATCGTTGACCAGCACCATTCTCCGGGCAGCGCCGGCCATGCGACGAAGGACCATGACGGCCTGCTCTTCCTCCAGGTGATGCAAGAACAGCGACGTGATAACCGCGTCGTACTCTCCGGGCAGTTCGCCTCTCAGAACGTCGCACTGGAAGAAGCGAATAATGCTCCCCTCTCCCCGAGACTGATTCTCGGCATATTTCAAGGCGACAGGGCTGATATCGCAGCCGGCCAATTGCAATTCCACTCCAACCTTGCGCGCTCGCCGCCCCAGGTCGCGCAGCACGTCGCCCCCGCCGGTGGCGACATCGAGGATTCGGCATGGTCTTGGATGCAAGCGGCGCGCCAGGCGCGCGAGGGCCGGCCAGAAGATGCCGGCGCTGAGGCTGAGACGATTGATGCGTTCCAGCCCGAGGAGCGCCTGGCGATGCTGCTGCTCATCGAGACCGGGCTGATCCATCAACTCGGGTTGCAGGCGTCGCTGTTGCAACCGGGACCAGAACAGCATCGTTTTCTCCCGATAATCCTTACAATCCCTGGAACCATCAAGCTCGGCAAGGCTGGAGCCTTCGGGCGTCTCCTGCGTCATTTGTACGGACTCCGAGTCCGGCAATCGAAGGGAACGATAGACCCTTCGACGTATCCCGTGTAGAATTCACTGGTGTTCGTGGACAGCCCATTTATTGTGTCCGCGTGGAGAATTGCCATGGCGGAGCTTGTAGTCGCAGTCGGATCGTGCAGCATCCAGGGGAAGCGAGCCAACAATGAGGATCGCTTCATCGTGGACCCCAAGAACAAACTTTTTGTCGTAGCCGACGGCATGGGAGGCCAGGAGTGCGGCGAGCGCGCCAGTCAACTGGCGACCGAGATCATTCCGCGTGTCCTGAGGGACAAGCTGCAAGAAGAGCCGGCCGAGCAAGCGGTGCAAGACGCCCTCGACGAGGCCAACCAGGCGATCATCAACGAGGGCCAGACGCAGGCGCCCGGCCGGCGCATGGGGACGACGGCTGTCGTGGCCTTCCAGAAGGACAAGCTCTTCTATGTCGCCGGCCTGGGAGACAGCCGGGCCTACCTGATTCGCAATGGCCGGGTCGATCAGTTGACGATGGACCATACCGTCGCCGACGCCCTGGAACGCAACGGGGCCTTGACGCCGGAGCAGGCGGCCATCAGCCCGTGGAAACACGTTCTGTACAAGTTCCTCGGCTGCGTCGAGATGAACGAGGGCGCGGAAGTTCGGCCCTTCATGCCCGAGCCAGGCGACCGCCTGCTGCTGGCCAGCGACGGCATGACCAATCACGTCTCGCCGGCCGACCTGATCGAGGGAGCGGCTCACTATTCAAATCCGCAGCTCTGGGCCGAGCATCTGGTCAACCTCGCTCTCGAGCGCGGCTCCCGCGACAACGTCACCTGCGTCATCGTGAGTTTCAACGCCGAGTCGCGCGACTCCGGCATCCTGCGCCGCCTGTCCACCTGATCCGCGTTCCATGCCTGTCCTGCAACCGCTTGGCGATCAGGCTGTCCTCGCTCGCTTTTCCAGCGAGTCCGACGCTCTGCGCTTCAGCGGCCGGGTTCGAGGCTCCGCGCCGGCCTGGCTTGTCGATGTCGTCCAGGCTTACACGACTGTGGCTATCTTCTTCTCGCTCGCGGATGTCTCGTTTACGGAAGTGTCCGGCTTCCTCTTTCGTCTCGAACAGGCGGAAGCAGGAGAAGCGGAACCGGAGGGACGAGCGCACGAAATTCCTTGCTGTTATGAGATGCAACTCGACCTGAAGCGCGTCGCGGAACATACGGGGCTGAGTGAGGAAGAGGTCATCCGACTGCACGGCTCGATAACCTACATCGTCTATGCGATCGGCTTCTGTCCGGGGTTTCCCTATCTTGGCTACCTGCCGCCGGGTCTGGGTGGAGTACCGCGTCTGACCTCGCCGCGCTTGCGTGTCGCGGCAGGCAGCGTCGGCTTGACTGGCCGGCAGACGGGCATCTACACCGAGGAGCGTCCCGGCGGCTGGAACATCATCGGACGGACGCCTCTGGAACTGGTCAACGTCGCGGACGGTTACTTTCCGCTTCGGACAGGAGATCGCGTGACGTTCGTGCGCATCGACGAGAAGGAGTTCCAGCGTCTGAAAGGCGAGCGCGTTGAAGGGATGCCCTTGCGGAGCATCCTCATTTAGAAGTTGTTTCAGTATGGACCAGCCCCGAGCGCAAGCGAGTGGGTTCCTTCGGAAGAACCCGCTCGCTTACGCTCGGGGCTGGTCCATATGAAAACTCCCTCGCGGTAGACGACAAGCACGCGAATGCGTCTCCACTCCCTTGCGGTCGTTGTTCGTCTGGGCTACGATGTCCAGTCAAGGGGGGGATTTACTCATGCTCACCATCTTTGATGGCGATCGCAATCTGAACCGTCGCGGCTTCCTTCGCATCGGTAGTCTTGCTCTCGGTGGACTGTCGCTGCCTGGCATGCTGGCCGCTCGCGCGGCTGCTGCGGAGACGAAACAACTCGTCAAGGATAAGTCTGTCATCTTCCTGTTCCTGCACGGGGGTCCGGCGCAAACTGAGACCTTCGATCCCAAGATGTCGGCACCGGACGGCATTCGCAGCGTCACGGGCGAGATCAAGACAAAGCTGCCCGGGATCACTTTCGGCACCTCGTTCCCGAAGCTGGCCGCTCTCGCGGATCGGCTGGCCATCGTGCGCTCGTATGTTCCCGGCGACGCCAATCACGACATCAAGCCGGTGGTCGGCCGCGACTCCTTCGGCTCCAACCTCGGCGCCGTCTACGCGCGCATCGCCGGCATGAACCATCCGGCGAATGGCTTGCCGGCCAACGTCACGCTCTTTCCGCGTTCGGTCGAGCCGAAGTCGGAGCCGGCCCAACTCGGCTTCGGCAAATGGAGCGACACCGGCCCCTTCGGCAGCGCCTGGGCGCCCTTCGATCCCTCGGGGGGCGGCAGCTTGCAGAAGGACATGAAGCTGTCGATTCCGATGGAGCGCCTCAGCGAACGCCGCCATATCCTCGGCCAGCTCGACCGTGTCGAGGCGGCGCTGCACGATCGCAGGCAACTCGACGGCATGGATCGAGTGCGCGAGCAGGCGTTCCGCACCATCATCGGCGGCGTGGCCGACT
>JBBSDR010000973.1:0-3772 GCA_038240465.1 Gemmatales bacterium | reverse complement strand
AGCAGCGCGGCCATGAACTCGGCGGTGTAATGCGTCTTCAGATAGCCGGTCTGGTAGGACATGTAGGCATAGGCGGCGCTGTGTGAGTTGTGGACAATGATTCCATCCGCGACGAAGTTATGATCCTTCTCGACGGTCAGATCGTATGTGTCGCGTTCGCCCACCGGAGTGATGGACACGATCTCATCCCAAAACACATCGGATGTTGCGGCGTTCGCCAGGCGCTCGCATCCGAAGAACTGGGCAAGCCGGGCGAGGGTTGAACGGCGAAAACCCCGTTTCCCCAAGAAGCTCTTACCCGAAAACATTCGTGTGGAAACACCGGACTGTTGTTCCACCGCTTTCCAGGTGAGTCCGGCTTCTCTGCGTTTCCCATCCACCCAGTTGCGCACCTCAGAAGGAATGGTGTCCTTGGAACCGCGATTGCGTTCGGTTGCAATGATGTAGCGGCGCAGTTCCGCGACCGTAGATTCTCGTCCCAGGCAGTGCGGAGCGATCCGTTCGAGAAACGCTTCGGCACTGCCTTCACCGACCAGCTGAACAGTGTACCCGGGCCGTAGTCCCCCCTTGTACTTGAACTGTTTCTTGTGAATGCCGCTGACGATTCCTAACCGCAATAGCAGCACCTGAACATCCCGAGCGAGTGCGAGAGAAGATGTCGCGTAGAATGATGCGTGCAATTTTTCGTTGGCGATGAACCCATCGCCCGCCCAAAGCCGCCCAAGAAATAGTTCAAGGTCTTCCTCGCAGAGGCGGAACACTGCGCTGGGAACTTCTTTTTCGGTTGCTCGCCGTCCCAGGATTCCCAGCCGTTCGGCCCAGCGAAAGGCGCCGGAACGGATCGGCGGTGCGGCGACGGCTGCCCCGATGCTGTTTGCTTCGCTCGCGCGTTGGAACCTCATTGCCTTACGAATCCGTCCATCCCGGCCTGTATTCAAACATACCTCCTGGCGGCCGTTCCTCCGGATATCGATCCGCGCCACTGTTTCCGGGAAACACTCGGCGGCTTCCGCGAAATCACGGATCGCCGCAGGGTCGTTGTTGTAGACGTAGAGGCACGTCGGATGGCATGTATTGCCCTCCGAGAGAAGCCATCCCAGCGCGATCAACTCATGGCGCGGCCAGGTCTCGCTTCCCTTGATATCCAAACGCCGGGGTGTGGCGATGAGGTCACTCGGCTTGAGATTGCCCAATTCCTTCCACCCGTCCAGCGTACGGAATGGATGGTTCGCCGTTGCCGTGATTTTCTTGCCCTGGCGGGTGACCAACTCATATACAGGCTTGACACCGTTCCACACGACGTCGGTGACAGTACGCGGCCGCAGCTTCTCGTCCTCTCCGAGAGCATGGACGAGGAAGGGGCGGCGAACCTTGAAAAGCTCCTCGATAGTCGTCCGCTCACCGCTGACGGCGTGCAACAGTACCGTCCCACCGACCAAACACTTGTTGAAACCGTAGCTGCCGAACTCCTGGATCTGGCGGAAGATTTCCGTCGCCACCGCACCATCGACGCCTCGGGTCTGCGCGCCCTTCAAGAACTCGACCTTGCGCTGCTCGATGATGTCGTGCTTCTTCTTGCTGATGGCCTTGATGCAGGCATACGCACTCGACAGTTCGATACCGCCGAGGCGGTTCAGAATGCGCATGAGGCTCTCTTGGAAAACCATGACGCCGTGCGTCTCGCCAAGCACTTCCTCCATGACCGGATGCACATACTCCGGTTTTTTCCGGCCGTGTTTGCAATTGATGTATTCGTCCACCAGACCACCCTGCAACGGACCAGGACGATACAGAGCCGTGCAGGCGATGATATCGCGGATGTTATCCGGCTTCAGACGCTTGAGCAGTTCGCGGATGCCGTCGGACTCGAACTGGAACACGCCCTTGGCATCGCCGCGCTGCAGCAGTTCGTAGGTCTTCCGATCGTCCAGAGGCAGCTTGAATAGATCGATCTGCTCGCCGCGTGTCTTCTCGATCAGCCGGATGCAGTTCTCCAGCAGCGTCAACGTGCGCAGGCCGAGGAAGTCCATCTTCAGCATGCCGGCTTTTTCGATGTCCCCCATCACCCATTGCGTCGTGATGGCCGCCTCGCCCCTCTTGGTGTCCTCGCCCTTGCGCCTCACCGTCTGGAGCGGCACATAGTCCATCAGCGGGCCGTTGGCGATCACGACGCCGGCCGCATGCGTGCCGAGGTTGCGGTTGGTCCCTTCGAGTGTCAGTGCGATGTCGATCACTTCGCGCGCCAGCGGATCGCTGTCATACTCGCGCTTCAGGTCGGGATTCATCTTCAGCGCTTCTTCGAGCGTGATGCCCAGTTGCGTCGGGATCATGCTCGTCAGCTGGTTGACGCGCTCCAGCGGCACGTCCAGCACCCGGGCGACGTCCTTGATCGCCGCCCGCGCCGCCAGCGTGCCAAACGTCGCGATCTGGGCCACGCTCATCTCGCCGTACTTGCGCTTGACGTACTGGATAACCTCCTCGCGCCGCTCCTGACAGAAATCGATGTCGATGTCCGGCGCCTCGGCCCGGTTCGGATCGAGGAAGCGCTCGAACAGCAGATCGTACACCAGGGGATCGACGTGACTCAACTTCAGTACATAGCTCACCAGCGAGCCGCACGCCGAGCCGCGCGCCGAGCAGGGGATCTTGTTCTCGACCGCGAAACGAACGAAGTCCCAGACGATCAAGAAGTAACTCGCGAATCCCATCCGGGAGATGATGCCCAACTCGTGCTCCAGACGGTCCTGCACCACCTGCGACGGATTGTCCCCATAGCGCTGGCGCACCCCCTCGACGCACAACTCGCGCAGATACTCCTCGGGCGTCTTCTTTTCCGGCGGCGTGAAGACGGGAAAATGCCGCTTCTTGAAGTCGATCTGGATATCGACGCTGTTGGCGATCTCCTGCGTCCGCTTCACCGCCTCCTCGTGGCCGGGGAAGAGAGCGTACATCTCCTCCGGACCGCGCACGAAGAACTGATCGACCATCTGGCCGTCGCCGTTGCCGTAGCGCATACGCCTTGCGTCGCTGCGCTTGGCGCTGGTGTTGATGCACAGCAAGACGTCGTGAGCAGGCGCATCGCCCTGGCGCAGGTAGTGGGCGTCCGATGTCGCCACCAGGGGCAGCCCCATGCGGTTGGCGATATCGACAGCGCCTTCCATGCACAGTTTCTGGATCTCGATACCGTTGTTCTGAATCTCGATGAAAAAGCGATCCTTGAATACCTTGACGAACCACTCGGCCAGCTTCGTTGCCTCGTCGAGGCGGTCGTTCAGGATGAACTCGCTGAACTCGGCCGAGGCGCACCCCGACAGGCAAATGATGCCCTCGCTGTGCGCCGCCAGCAGTTCCTTGTCGATGCGCGGGACGTAGTGGTATCCCTCCAGGAACGCGAGGGAGGACATTTTGACGAGGTTCTTGAAGCCGACAATATCCTTGGCGAGCAGCGTCAGGTGGAAGCCGGCGTCGCCGCGTTTCTTGGCCTCGCGGTCCCCTCGCGTCGTCGGCGCGACATACGCCTCGTAACCGACGATCGGATTGACGCCGCCCTTCTTGCACTCCTGATAAAACTCGAGCGCGCCGTACAGGTTGCCGTGGTCCGTGATCGCCACGGCCGTCATGCCGTTTTCCTTGACGCGCTCCACCAGTTCGGGGACTCGGCTGGCACCGTCGAGCAAGCTGTAGTGAGTGTGGCAATGGAGATGGACATACGGACGATTCGACATGGTGAACGCGGCCTCCTGGACATCCTCTATCTTGCCGCTTGCGGCTT
>JBBSDR010000972.1:0-3772 GCA_038240465.1 Gemmatales bacterium | reverse complement strand
CGTCGCCGGATCGAGTCCGCTTCCGGAGAGGATCGCCTGACCATCGTCAAGGAGATTCGCGAACAGCAGTGGGTGGAGCGCTTGCCCGAGCGGATTCGCAATGAGTTGAAGACGCTGTCGCCGGAGAAGCGAAACGATCGCGTTGCCGAGTTGAAGAAGGAAGAACGGCTGCGAATCCAGGAAGCACTCAAGTCGCAGCCGGTTGTCAGGCCGAAGAAGGACAAACCGACGAAGCTCATTGAGTTCCCCCTGGAAGTGCAGTCGTTCGTTCGCGATGAACTCCATCCGCTGCTGACAGTGCAGGAGCGTGACACCCTCAGGAGAGCGGAGGGCCAGCCCTGGCCGCTGTATGCCCGAATGCTGAGCGAATTGGCCGCGAAGCATCCGATTCCGCTTCCCGGTCCGGTCGGTCCGGTCCGTATGGCCGATTTGAGCGGCTCGCTCGGTAAGCACCTGAGGGAGTTTTCTCGCCCTGTCTTGCAAAAAGCGGAAGGGAAGTGGCCCGAGTTCGGCATGGTCCTGCGAAGACTGCCGAATTACGACAAGCATCCCCTGCCGTCGCGTCTGACGCCCTCTTCCCCGAAGGATTTCTCCGAGTCGCTCCAGGAGTTCATCACACTTCTCGATGGCAAGCTGTCCACGGAAGAGCGCGGCCGGCTGAATGCGGCCCAGGGCAAATGGCCGGAGTATCCCAGGGTGTTGCTGGAACTGGCGCGCAAGCACAAGCTGCCGGTCCCCGGCATGACGCTGCCTGGCCCGCATGAGTTGTGGGATAACGCCCGCGCCGAGTTGCCTGAAGTGCCGGACCGGACGCTGTTTCACTTCGCCATGAGCGAACTGAGTCAGGAGGAACGCGAGAAGTTGCCGCTGTCCTCCGGCGATCCCGTGGTCCGCGAGAAGGTCAAGAAGAAGTTCTTCGAGAAGCATCCGCGCGAACTGAAGCGCCTCCAGCAACTCGATTCGCGGGGCGTCACACTCGGCGGCGCGATCGAGTGAGGTCACGCGGGCGAACCCTCTTTCTTGCCGCTTGCGGTTTAGCGGAGGCGCCCGCTTCTCCTTACGCGAATGCACCCGCAAAGCCGCAAGCGGCAAGACAATCCCCATGAGCGAACCAACCCGCACCGAAACCGACAGCATGGGTCCCATCGAGGTCCCCGCCACGCGCTACTACGGCGCCCAGACGGCGCGCTCGCTGATCCATTTCCCCATCGGCCACGATCGCATGCCGGAAGAGTTGATTCGTGCCTTCGGCATCCTCAAGAAAGCCTGCGCCCAGGTCAACCAGGATCTCGGCAAACTGCCCGCCGACAAGGCCGCCCTGATCGTTCAGGCGGCCGGCGAGGTTATTGACGGCAAACACCCCGATGAGTTTCCGCTCTCGGTCTGGCAAACCGGCAGCGGCACGCAGACGAACATGAACGTCAACGAGGTCATCGCCAACCGCGCCATCGAATTGGCCGGTGGAAAGCGGGGCAGCAAGGACCCCATCCATCCCAATGACCACGTCAACATGTCGCAGTCGTCCAACGACACCTTTCCGACGGCGATGCACATTGCCGCCGCCACGGTGCTGACGCAGAGACTGATTCCCTCGGTGACGAAACTGCGCGATGCCCTGGCCGTCAAGCAGGCGGAATTTGCCGACATCGTCAAGATCGGCCGCACGCACCTGATGGACGCGGTGCCGCTGACGCTGGGGCAGGAGTTCTCCGGGTATGTCGCGCAGCTGGAGCATGGCCTGGAGCGCATCAACGCGACGCTGCCGGGCGTCTTCGAGCTGGCCCTCGGCGGCACGGCAGTCGGCACCGGATTGAACACGCATCCCGAGTTCGCCGAGCGCGGCGCCCGGAAGATCGCCGAGTTGACGGGATTGCCGTTCGTCCCGGCCCGCAACACGTTCGAGGCCTTGGCCACTCACGATGCCCTGGTCATGGCCAGCGCCGCCCTGCGCACCCTGGCCTGTGGTCTGATGAAGATCGCCAACGATCTGCGCTGGATGGGTTCCGGCCCGCGCTGCGGACTGGCCGAACTGCTGTTGCCCGAGAACGAGCCGGGTTCGTCGATCATGCCCGGCAAGGTCAATCCGACGCAGTGCGAGGCGCTGACGATGGTCTGCGTGCAGGTGATCGGCAACGACACGGCCATCGCCTTCGCCGGCAGTCAGGGCAACTTTGAACTGAACGTGTTCAAGCCGGTCATCATCCACAACTTCCTGCATTCGGTGAGGCTGCTGACGGACTCCTGTGCGGCGTTCACCAGGTATTGCGTTGAGGGCTTGCAGGTCAACCGCGAGCGGGTGGCCCAGTATGTGCAATCCTCACCGATGCTGGTGACGGCGCTAAATCCGCACATTGGCTACGACAACGCGGCGAAGGTGGCCAAGGAAGCGATCCGGACTGGCAAGACGCTGCGCGAGGTGTGCATCGAGATGGGCGTCCTATCAGGCGAGGACTTCGACGGCTTCGTCAAGCCCGAGGAGATGACCCGGCCGGGCTGAGCAGAAGGAGTCAGAGAGACAGATCCGGAAAGCCAGGAGCGTAGGCGGCTGTCATGCGAGCCGGGTTCCGGATGTTCTGGCTGGCCATCCAGGCATCCGCCTGAGCGACGAGGACCTGTCCCTCGATGCCACCGCTCAACTGGCCAAGACGACGACGCGAGGCGGCGGCGAACAGGCGCATGTCGTTGGCCTCGAAAGCGGAAACCGCCTCGGTGAGCAGCGTGCAGGCGCGAGATGTTTCACCCCGCCGCGCTGCAACTGCGGCATGGATGAATCGTTTGAAGGCATCGGGCCAGGAGGTTCGCTCGCGCTGCAACTGCCTTGCGTCCCTCTCGGCCATCCGCAGGAGCGATTGCGGATCGGAAGCAGTGACGGCGGCGGCCAGCGCGCTGTAGGCACTCATCTGGTACATCGTTACGCGCAGACATTGAACGCGGTCGAGAAAGGAACTCGAGAATGCCGGCCAGTTCTTCGTGACGTGTTGCAGGGCCGCGCTGGGATTTCCAGCGTAAAGCTCGATGGGGACCAGAGCCATCAAGGCGTTCTGATGCTGGACGTGGTAGCCAACCTGGGACCACTGTCCGATGGCATCGCGCACATCGCGGCGGGCATTTTCCGGGTCATCCGCAGCCAGACGGATCAGCCCCATGCTGAAGGTGCAGAGGTTCGTCAAGGCGAAGAGGTCGCCTCGCTCTCGTGCCTCTTTCATCAACTCGTGCCAGCGCCGGCTCAACTCGGCAATCTCCCCCATAAAATTGAGACTCCAGAGAGAGAAGGTGGTTGTCGCGTCCAGTTCCCAGGTGACGCCGACGCAATGGTCGCGGAAGAGTTGTTCGGCCCGGGCGAAGGAAGCCAGGCCGTTTTTCCAGCTCCCTTCGAGATACGCGATGGATCCGGCCGTAAATTCAGTGATTGCCAGCAAGTACGGGTGATTGAGCCGGCGGGCCAGTTCGACCGCGGTCGTCTGCAGTTTCATGGCTCGACGCTTGGCGCGCCAGCCGCCGCCCAGGGAAATATAGGGTGCCTCCAGGGCGAGAGCCCGGGCAATGCGGAAGGGTTCCCCCGCCTTCAGCGCCAGCAGCAGGCCGCCCGTCTGGAAGGGAGCGCCGCGGATGTTGTCAATCAGGCAAAGACCGATGGTCACCGACCAGCAGATTCGCCGCCTCTTCCAGTACGACACCAGGGGACTGCCCAAAGACGTGGCCGCCGCCAAGGCCGGCCTCGACCCCAAGACGGCACGCAAGTACCGCCGCCTCGGCAAGCAACCCAGCGAGG
>JBBSDR010000971.1:0-3772 GCA_038240465.1 Gemmatales bacterium | reverse complement strand
GCAACGGCTCCGGTTGCTGGGTTGCCGGGCCACCTCCGCGGCGCTGGGCGTCTCGCTGTTGCCGGTCCTCGCGCGCCAGATCGGCCGGCGGCGGACTCCCGAGCGTGCAGTCGAGGAATTGATCGACGTGCCGGGTGAACTGCCGCTGCTGGCTCTCAGCATGGAGCAATTGACCGTCATCCTCGACGTCCTGCTGGACAACGCCCACGAGGCCCTGGAGCGCGGCGGTCGAATCCTCATAGCCGTTCGGGTTGTCCAGCCCACGCCGGACGAGGTCCGCCAGACCTGGGGCCGGATGAGTCCCGGACAGTTCGTTCAGATTGACGTGACCGACACCGGACCCGGCCTGGGTTCGGAAGCCCGGCTGCGTCTGTTCCGGCAGCCGTTTTTCAGCACCAAGCCACGGCATCACGGACTCGGCCTGACCATCGTTCACAGCATCGTCAGCGCCCAGCAAGGCGGCGTGTGTCTGCTGGAGCAGCCGTCCGGCGGCCTGACGGCTCGCGTTTACCTGCCTGTGTGTCCCTCTCTCGCAGCCCCCAGCATCGTCGTGGACAGGAGGAACTCGCCATGACTTCTCACGCTCCCGCAATCAGGCGTCATTCCGAGGTGGAGTTGCCGCCGGCCGATGAGGCGTTGGATTCGTCCGAGGAAGGGCCAGACGAAGAGGAGAGCGAGGGGTGCTACGCGGCCGGCGACATTCATGTGCTGGTGCTGGACGACGACGAGTTGATCGGCAGCATGATCGCGGAGGTCCTGACCGCGCGCGGTTTCATCGTCGATACGATCGGCGATATTCGCCTGGTCGAGGCGCAATTGAGCCGGCACGGCTATCACCTGATCGTCCTCGATTATGTGCTGCCGGGCCTGGAACCGGAACAGGTGCTGGACTGGATTCGGGATACGCAGCCGGACGCCAGCATTATCGTCGTGACCGCGTATCCCTCGATCGACAGCGCCTTGAACTGTCTGCGCGCCCGGACGTTCGATTATTTGACGAAGCCCTTTCAGATCGTTCAGTTGCAGCAGACGGTGACGCGCTGTCTGGAGAGCAAGGGACTGCTGCGTCTGTCGCCGAAGGCACTGCGGCAGGTCCTCGGCAACGCCATCCGCAAGCGGCGCAAGGGGATGAACATGACGCTCAAGCAGATGGCGCAACGGACGAAGATTTCGCTGGGCTATCTGTCGCAGATCGAACTGGGCAAGAACTCGGCGTCGATCGAGACGCTGTACAGCATCAGCGTCGGTCTCGGCCTGCGGATGAGCGAGTTGTTCCAGGCGGTGCAGCTATCGTGGTAACGTGTTCCGATCGAGTTTGCCGCAAGGGCAGGGACGGCTGCCGCTGCTGGCTGCACCACTCTCCTTCCTCGGCTCACTGAGGAGCTTCCCCAGAGCGCATTTCGTTCGGCGCGGCGGGACCAGGCGTGGGAGTGAAAGCAGGCCGAACAGAATCGTCAGGACGCCGCTCCCGTGCAACACGCAGCCCCGTCACCGCAGCGAACGGCCTGCGAATCCTTCGCAGGAACAGGTTCAGGTTGGTGTATTTTCGGGAAAATGAAGGCGTGCTGTCTTCTTCGCATGCGAGGACGGGGCGCATCAGCTATGATGCACGTCTGAGACGGATTCGTTTCATTCCAACGCCCCCACACCCCCGGTGGGTGCGATTTCCGTCCGGGGTGCGGCTGGGTAACCTCAAAAGCCCAATTCTGAACCCTGCCCACCTTCCTTCCACCTTTTTCCCTTGCGTCCCCGCGCCCGCTGGCGTGTATCTTCACCATTGGATACAAAAAACATCGCTCCGCACGCTTGTCTGATCCTATTGGAGGCCCACCATGCCCGCGCTGAGAGTCGCCGCCTTCGCCGCCCGAGGGGCCGCCGAGGACGAGAAGCCGGACACCATCGAGAAGGTCTACAAGTCGCTGCAACTGAGTCCCGGCGAGGTTGCCGGAGACGGCCCCTTCAAGCCCGGCGACAAGCTGAAGGTCCGTTTCAGCCTGACGAACAAGACCTCGGAAGACCTGCGCCCGCCGCCGTACAATCTCGGCAAGCGGAGCGTGCCTGTGATCGGACTCCAGCAGGCCTGGATCGAGCGACTCGGGGAGAACAAGACCATCGCGGCCATCCCCAAGACAGCAGGGCGCGAAGGCGCGAAGTACGCAGCCGGCGGCACCATCATCGTCACCCCCGACACGATCAAGGGCCGGGACAAGGTGGATCTCCGGGTATCGGACACCGACACGACGGGCTACCCGCCTGGCAAGTACAAGGTCACGTTGCAGTACAAGGCTTTGAATTTCTCAACGGTCCTCCAGACGAAAACGGTCGAGTTCGAGTTGGGGAAGTGACCCGACCTCGCCGGCAAAGAAAAAGGCGGGGCGGGGCCCAACCGGGACTTTTTCAGGCTACGGCTTGATCGGTGCTTTTTCGGGCTCCGCCTTGACCGGCAATTCCCAAACATTCACGACACCGGGGCCGCTGGCGGCAAGTCGCTTCTCGTCCGGGCTGAAGGCGACGTTCCCCGTGCCGGCCGTGTCGAACTTGAAAGAAGTTGCTATCTTTCCGCTGGCCACGTCCCAAACTCGCACAATACCGTCAAAGCAGGTGGCCGCGATACGGCCGCCGTCGCGGGTGATGGCCACTCGAGCGACGGTCTTTTCCGGCTCAGTGAATGACTTGAATAACTTTCCGGTGTCGGCGTGCCAGACCTTCACCGTCTGATCCAGACCGCCGGAGGCGATCCACTTGCCGTCTCCGCTCCAGGCTACGCTCCAGATGGCTTTCTCCTGTGTTGGTGTTGATAGGACCACCTTGCTCTTCTCCAGGTCCCAGACCTTCACCGACCAGTTCGGCGCCTTCCCCAGCGCGAAACAGACCTTGTTGCCATCGGGGCTGATGGCCATGCCGTTCAGGATGAGCTTCGGGTCAAACGCCGCGACCCTACTGACTTGCTTGCCGCTGGCGAGATCGAAGACAGTAATCGCGCCACTCGCATCGGCGCAAACAACTCGTTTGCCGTCGGGTGTGAAGACCGCCTCCATTACGACACCCTTGAGTGCAGGCAGGGCGGGCAGCGGCTTGCCGGTGCCCGCATCCCAGAGGCGGACGGCAGGCTCTTTGTTGCTGAGGGTGAGGATCTGGCCGGTGGAACTGAAGTAGGCACGATAGATGGTCCCAGGCGCATCGAGTGTCAATTCGAGCTTGCCCGTGCGCGAATCCCACACGCGGGCGAGTTTCGTATCGCCAGTGATGAGGCGAGAACCATCCCCGCTGAAGTTGAGGGCGACGGTGGAGCCGGTGTGGGCGGCGAGTCTCAAGGGTATTTCAGGCGATCCGCTCTTCGGCGTTGCAGGCGGTTCCCGGACGGCTGGCCTCGAGTCCCACACCATCGCCGTCATGTCCCCACTCCACGTCACCACCCGGGAGCCGACCGCACTGAACGACGCCGAATGGACGGCATTAGTGTGCCCCTTGAGGGTGAGAACCTCGGCTCCCGTCTTGGCGTCCCACACCTTCGCCATTCGGTCCGCACTCCCCGTCACCAACCGGGAGCCGTCCGCACTGAACGACGCCGAGAAGACGGAATTCGTGTGTCCCTTGAGGGCGAGAACCTCGGCCCCGGTTTTGGCGTCCCACACCTTCGCCGTGTTGTCATCACTCCCTGTCGCCACGCGGGAGCCGTCCGCACTGAACGACGCCGAATTGACGGAACCCATGTGACCTTTAAGGGTGAGAATCTCGACCCCCGTCTTGGCGTCCCACACCTTCGCCGTTC
>JBBSDR010000970.1:0-3773 GCA_038240465.1 Gemmatales bacterium | reverse complement strand
TAATGCCAGGAGACTGCCGACGCAGACATCGCTGCCGATCGGGGTCAGAGGCGGGCAGTGAAAACCCTGGCCCTTGAAGAGGAGCGCGCCGGCGTGAAAGAACTCGTAGGCCAGCACGGCCTTGCCATAGCCGTCCTTGCAATGGGTGTCGTACAGTTCAAGGCGGAAGCCGTGATTGTCAGGGTCCGTCCAGGTGCGGATGTGTTCCATCTTCATGGTTTTCGTTGTCCGAAATGAGGAAAGATGGGTCGCAGCCCATCTCGATGAGCTTCTTCCGCGTTTGCTTCTCCGTTAGCGGTTCGTTCGAGACGGTTTCGCGCCAGGCACCGGCACAGCCGTCGAAGGTGATAGCCTCGTGGACCTGTTTGATGCTGGTGAAATCCATCTGGTAGCTGGACAGAATCTCGACCACGACGACGGTTCTGTAGTAGGTTGGCTTGCTCATGACTAACCTGATTCTCCGGTAGGAAGACGAAAGAGATCACATGAACCAGTCCTGAACGAAACCAGGTTCTTCGCCTTTGGCGAGAGCTTCCTGGATCGACGCGAGCGGCAGTTCCAGGCGAAAGCGGTGTCCAATTTGCTTTTCCACCTCGACGTACTCGGCAAGCAGTTCGGGATTGTGTTTGCCGGCCAGGAGCAGAGCTGAACGAGGACTGAAGATGCAGAAGCAGCAGGACAGCCGCGGCATCCCCAGGTCGTAAGCCGGATGATGCCTCACGCCACTCACTCGAATCCGATCCCAGACCTGCTCGACGGTCCAGTGATGGATGGGAAGCCAGACATCGACGTGCCGCCGGCCATTGCTGGC
Organism: Gemmatales bacterium; assembly: GCA_038240465.1. Lineage (GTDB taxonomy): Bacteria > Planctomycetota > Planctomycetia > Gemmatales > Gemmataceae > JBBRIK01. Next base: position 2,962 of record JBBSDR010000970.1, on the reverse strand, counting down.
GCTGTCGTCGAACGCGAACGAGGGCTTGCGAGAGCGGGCCGGACTTTCCTCGGCGCGCAAGCCCATGCAGCTGAGGATGCGTGCTTGGCGCACACCGGCCTGACGTGATCGCGCCGCGAGTTGTGTGAAGATCGTTCGGATCGGCCTCTCTTCATGTCGCTCGTACAAAATCTCGCGGTCGGGGATGGGAACATGCCGCGTTGGCGGATGTGATCGAGCAGATCCCCTTGCGGACGCGAGACAGCGACGAAGGCCAGGCCGTAATGGCGTGCTTGCTCCTCGGCCAGGTCCCGCGTGTCAGCCCACTCGACGCGGCCCAGATCGGCGTGAGCGACCAAGAGTCGATCGCGACAGACACCTGCGATGTCGCACTGCTCGACAACGAAGTCGAGCATGGCCTGGCTGTCCTTGCCGGCCGACGAATTGATAACGATCCAGTGATAGCAAGAAAGCTCGAGCGTCATGGTGGAACACTCCAGAGGGTGACAGTGATGTGCCGCGGATGGGCTTGTGGAAGTGGATCGGGCGTCAGGGAGGCTGGGGAGATGAGGATCGGGGAGAGGATTCGGCCCTCTCAGGCAGAGCCATTCTCTCTCGTTGCTTGCTGGAGTCGGGCGCGCCCTTCCTCCGGCGGCGGGGCCACTAACCCTTCCGCTGCCAGCGCCCGCCAGACGTCGGCGTAGTTGCCTCCTTGCAGCCAGACTTCGAGGACGGCCCGCAGGCCGGCGCTGCTCCGCAGGTCCGCCTCGACAGTGGATATGTGGACGTCGAAGAAAGCGCAACCGAAGGGCGCGACTGCGTGGACGCCGCAGAGGCCATCGTCGGTCAGTAAATGGCAGGCACCATCCGCTCGGCGAGCAGGTACGAGCGTCCGGATGCGAAACACCTTTCCTTGTCGCTCCACCAGAGCGCCGGGCGAAGCCAACAGGTGTTCCCGAGTCCAGGCGAAGAGGTCCTCGCCGGGGGCCAGATGGTCGTGGAGGCGCGCAATGTCCGCAGGAACCAGGTAGCCGGGCAGATGGCGGCACCCGGCAGCGCAGTCGGAGCAGGCGCAAACGGTGCGAGAGTAGCCGAACTCGACTCGTGTTGGATCGATGACGGACAGAGCCTGTTTGTTCATGGGTGGTCTCTCGCAGAATGAAGGTGGGGGAATCGGGACGGGGGACGAGAAGGAAGTGGGGAGAACCGCAAGCCGCCCGGCAGGATCGCTGACGTGATGGCGATCCTGCCAGCCGACTGAATGGTCAGACCGCGGCCCTGGATGCGGTTGTGGAGGAAGAGTCGCTCTCACCGAGGAAGCAGAGCCAGTCCTGCTCGAATGCGCGGCGCATCTGGCTGACCCGAGCCGGGCTGATGCTGTGCCTGCTGGCGACGTCGAGCGTCCGCTCGCCTGCCATCAGATCGCGGATGATCCGTCGCTGACGATCCGCGTAGGTCGCCAGCCAGATCGGGAAGTCGATCCGAAAGGCAGCCTGTTCGTCGGGGGGCGTCTGCGTGTTGTCGCGAAGCCGCTCCTCGAAGACGTCCTGTTTGTGCTGGCCGCAGGGATCGCTGTAGAGGTCCTTGTGGGATCGGCGCGGATTTGAAGGCAAGGATGTCGCGGCGAATCCGTGCCGCCGTTGTGCGATGGACGACAGCACGTCCTTGGGCTTCTCCTGGCCACACAGCCGGCGACCACTCCTGACTGCTCTGACCGCGAAGGTGGCGATGGCCGAGGCGAAGTGTTCTGGCTCCTTGCCCTTCTCCGTCAGGCGGACGAACCATTTCCAGCTCAGGGCGATCGTCTCAGCGATGGCATCTTGCTGCGTGGCCTGGCACCTGATGTGGCGGAAGCTGATCTGGGCGTGCTGCTCGAGGCGCGGCAGTACGGCGAGGAAGACACCGTGCAGGTTGTTTGCTTCCTGCGCGCGACAGACGGTGGGAACGAGTGCACTCATGGGGATCTCCTGATAGGGACCATCCCCCTGCGCGGGGGACGGTCGTGTCGAGAAACACAACCGCCCCCGCGAAGTGCGAGGGCGAACTGAACGCGAACGAGCTGTCAACGGATCAGCACGACCTCCGAATCTGGCGCGAAACGCTGTCCCGACCGAGCTAATTCTGATCCGTTGCGGAATGGGCAAAGCGAAAAGGCTGGACGGGATAGCGAACGATCGGTCGCACTTAATATGACCCTTTTTATGTCTTTATTTAGGGGTCAGGCATCCGACAGTCCGAGCCAGATCCGTCATTGGGAACGGGTCTATTCAACTGCGTTTCCGAGTTCACGAGGCGCGTTCTTCCCGCTGAAGTCGGGAGTACAATCTATCAGCACATTCAGCTCGCATGCTTGCGAGAAACACTGGGCCTCGCGTTTCTCGGGCATCCCAATCCCAACAAGCGTTCCTCCTCAACGAGTTGCGGCAAACACCGGACCCAACCAGGTGTGGTTCCATCATTCCGATCACTCGCACGACCGCCGAGTCGATCCGTGGAACGGTCAATGCCGACATCACCATCGCTTTCTCGCTCGGCTCACATCTCGTCGGACAGTATGTGCTCATTCGTATTTTCGATGACGCCAAACGCACCCGTGTCGGTGGGGCCAGCGTCACTGCTCTCGGGAGTGGCGAGAACACCGAGCGGCTTCATCGCACTGTTACGGTCCCCGGGATGGGGCTAGCACCAAACGGTTTCTTGGGGATTTTGTAGGAAGTTTGTCCCGAGTCGCTTTACAATTGGCAGTGCAGTCGTCGCCCCCCGGTCATGGCACGGAGTACCCCCATGAACGACAGCGCCATCTCCTTCGAGGACTGGCTCACCCAGGCCGACCTCCCTGCGTCGCGTCTCACCGCCGATGTCCGCGCACTTCTCCAGGCCGCCTTCCGCTTCCGGCAGCAGGGCGCGGACTACTACAGCCGCCGTCTCCTCAGCCACCTCCTTCTCCACTGCGGCTGTGGACTCAAGGTCGCCCAGATCGCAC
>JBBSDR010000969.1:0-3781 GCA_038240465.1 Gemmatales bacterium | reverse complement strand
CCGCCCAGTTCCCCAGGGACATAGGCACTCAAGAGACGAGCCTGCTTGAGCGCGTCGATGGCTTCGCGGGGAAACCGGGCCCGGCTATCCACGTCCGCGGCGTGTGCGCTCAACGTCTCCCGGCCGAGCGCGTGCACGTTCTCCAGGTGTTTTTGGTAGGTAGGTTCATCCAGGCCCGTCAGCGCTTGGTCCGGCATAGCCATCAACCTTTCAACTTCGCCACGGCTTCGGCGATCGCCTCAATGCTCCACTGGCTCAGATAGTATCCCTATTTCCCGGCGGCCAGGTCGTCCGTAAAATTCCCTTCCGTAAGCACCGACGAGTATAGTGGGACCATCGTAGGCAGGGAGAAAAGCATGTCAAGCAGCCACCTGGGATTCGGGGAGATCACGAAAAAAGCAATCGGTGACGAGCGCAAAGGGCTATCTCTGCCGGATGACGAAGACTTGAAGGCCGAGATCGCCAAGCTCGCCCTGTCGCTGGAGGGAACGCACATCCACAACGGCGTGTACACGTACTTCGCCACTGCGGTCGAGAAAGTGATCGTGCCCATCGTGAACAAAGTCCGCCCAGGCCGGTTCGAGGACTGCGACCCCTGGACGCGGATGGTCATCGAAACCGCCCGCTTCCTGATCGCCCGCCGTCAGGCGGGGCGCTACGTCGATTTCTTCAGCCGCCGCGAGTACGCCGGCCGCGAGATCCCCGGCCCGACGATCGCCATGAGTGAAGGCGTGCCGGCGTGCATGCACTGGCGAGGCACGCCGCTCTTCAAGACCGTCTTCGACTTCGCGCTCTATTCCATGCTCTTGTGGGAGCTGAAGCCGAAAACTATCTTCGAGACCGGCACGGCCAAGGGCGGCAGCGCCCTGTGGCTGGGCGACCTGCTGGAGACGTTCGGGCTCGACGGGCACCTTTACACCGTCGATCTTCACAAGCCGGACCTGCGTCACAATCGTGTCACGTTTCTCGAAGGCGACTGTTTCCGGATCGAACACACCCTTACGGCAGAGCTTCTTGGACAGGCGCCGCACCCCTGGCTGTTCCTCGAAGATACCCATGTCAATGTCGCCGGCGTCCTGGAGCACATGCACCGCTTCACGCGCCCGGGGGACTATTTCGTAATCGAGGACACGGAAAGCCCCGGCAACCTGGACGAGATCGATGCCTTCGCCCGCCGCCATCACTCCGAATACCGGGTCGATACACGCTACACGGACTTCTTCGGCTACAACGCCACCTGCAGCATGGACACCTTCTGGGTGCGCGTTTAGTCCGGCCAGCTCTCACTTCTTTTCCAGCTTCTTGCCGTCGTGTGCTTCACGATCCAGGAGCTTCTCCTGTTTCCGCCGTTTCCAACACTTGTTTGAGCTGGCGGGCCAGCTCGTCAACGTGCGGCGGCTTCATCATGCTGTGGTGGTCTCCAGGGACGGTTCGCACCTCGACGCCGCCGGTGGCGACGGCGGACCAACCCAGGTCCGGGAGTTTGCAGCCCTCTTGCCACCAGCCGGGAGAGTTTGACAAGTCGCCGTCCTCCGCGGCGCGAAAGAGAACGAGTGGCTGTTGATACTGAGGCGGGTGATAGTTCATGAGCGCCTGGCTGTTCGCCACATGCACGTCGGCGAAGCGGAGAACCATTGCAGCGCCCGAGTCTCCCAGGAGGGCTCGGGCGACTTGTTCCAATGGCGCGCCGACGTTGCGCTGAACCTCTTGCTGGCAGCCGGCAAGGGACTCGCCCAGGGAACGCCGCGTCTGGCGCAACACGGCATCCAGCACGGCCTGGGCGTTGCGTTGTCCGTCGGCGGTCTGCTCCGCGGCAACCTTCTCCAGGGCTGCGGCGAGCGCGTGGCGGAAGCGGACCGTGTCCAGTTGGTTGTCGGCGCGGCCACAAATCAGAGGCGAAGCGTCGAGGATGGCAAGGAGGGCCACGGTCTCTCCCTGGTGGTGGAGCGCGTCGGCCATGGCGAAGGCGACGACGCCGCCCATGGACCACCCCGCGAGGCGATAGGGGCCGTGCGGCTGCACGAGCTGGATGGCCTGGATGTAGGTACTGACCATCTCCTGGACGGAAGTCTGCGGAGACTGACCGTCCAGCCAGCCCCGACTGCGGAGGCCGTAAACGGGCTGGTCGCCGCCCAGCATGCGGCTGAGGGAGTCGAACGATTCGGCCCGACCGGATATTTCATGGACGAGAAAGAGGGGGGGGCGACGGCCTTCGGGTTGCAGCGGCACCAGAACCGAGGGAATGGCAGGAGCCGTTCGTCGATCGAGCAGGGTGGCCAGATGAGTGATCGTCGGGGTCTGAAAGAAGGTCGCCAGAGGGATGTAGCCTTTGGTGGAGGTCGCGCCGGTCGTGACCTCGACGGCGAATGCTTCCTCGATGGCAAAGATGAGTTGCACGGTCAGCAGGGAGTGGCCGCCCAGCTCGAAGAAGTTGTCGGTGACGCCGACGCGCGGCAGCTTCAAGATGTCCTGCCAGATCTGGCAGAGCTGCGTTTCCAGCGGCGCGCGTGGCGCGACGTAGGCCCTGCCGGCCCCCGAAGGCCCCCCCAAATTGGAGCACGCCTGGCGATCGACCTTGCCGTTGGGCGTCAGCGGCAGCGTGTCCAGGAGGACGAAGAAGGCGGGGACCATGTACTCCGGCAGCGTCCGCTGCAGGTGCTCGCGCAGGGCGGTAACGGACGGGGGGAGCTGCTGCGCATTCACGGTGGCAACCACATAGGCGGCCAAGCGTTTCTCGCCGGGTTCGTCCTCGCGGCACAGCACGACCGCCGCGCGCACTTGCGGGTGACTCGCCAGCGCCGCCTCGATCTCGCCCAACTCGATGCGGAAGCCGCGCAGCTTCACCTGCTGGTCGATCCGCCCCAGGAACACCAGGTTGCCGTCGGGCAGCCGGCGGCACAGGTCCCCCGTCCGGTACAGCCGCGCCTGCGGATCGGCGCTGAACGGATGGCGGATGAACTTCTCCCTGGTCAACTCCGGCCGATTCAAGTAGCCACGAGCCAGTTGCACCCCGCCAATGTACAGCTCTCCGGCGACGCCAACGGGGACCGGGCGTTGACGCTCGTCGAGCAAGTAGTACTGCGTGTTGGTCAACGGCCCGCCGATCGAGATAGATCGCTCGTTCGGTGACAGTGCGTGAACCGACGACCAGATGGTTGCCTCCGTCGGTCCATACAGGTTCCACGTTGATGACGAACGTTGCAACAGCTGCCGAGCCAATTCCTCAGACAGTGCCTCGCCGCCGCAGAGAGCTTTGAGGCCCTTCGCTCCTCCCCATCCTGACGCCACAAGCATGCGCCACGTGGCTGGCGTCGCCTGCAACACCGTCGCGTTGCTGCCTTCGATGAGTTGCCGCAACCGCTGGCCATCGCGGGCCACGTCTGCACTGGCGATCAGAGTTCGAGCGCCGTTGAGCAAGGGCAGAAACAGCTCCAGGTAGGCAATGTCAAACGAGCAGGTTGTCACCGCCACAAGCCGATCGGCCGCTGAAATTCCTGGACGATTGCTCATTTCCAACAGAAAGTTGACGAGCGAACCGTGCTCGATCATCACACCCTTGGGCATTCCAGTGGAGCCGGAGGTGTAAATGACGTAGGCGAGGTTCTCGGGAGCGGCGGCGCAGGGGAGATCCTCGCGGGGCAGTCGTGCGATCACGCCCCAATCGCCGTCCAGACACACGCGCTGCGTCGGGTGCTGCGGCAAACGGTCCAGCAGATGTTGTTCGGTGAGCAGCAAGGGGGCCTGGGCGTCCGAGAGCATGAAGGCCAGCCGCTCGGCCGGG
>JBBSDR010000968.1:0-3783 GCA_038240465.1 Gemmatales bacterium | reverse complement strand
CGGACGGCTCGATCAAGCTGTGGGACGTGGCCAAGGCCGAGACAAAGGAAACACTCGACGGCCACAAGGGCGGCGTCAACAGCGTGACTTTCTCTTCCGACGGGACAAAGCTGGCCTCGGGCGGAAACGACAACAATGTGCGCCTGTGGGATGTCGCCAAGGCGGAAGAGATCGCCAAGTTCGAGGGCCATACCGACTGGGTCAACGACGTTTCTTTCTCGCGCGACGGCAAGCAAATCGCGAGCGCCAGCGACGACCAGACGATCAAGGTCTGGACCATCAAGGAATGAGGGGCCGCCCCGTTCGCGAAAAAGAGCAGCCGCGATGGCCTTTGCTGGCCCATCGCGACTGCTCTTTCTGTGTCCGGTCCCGGCGTTCAATTCTTCCCGTAGAGGTCCAGGAAGAGGCCGCCCTAGGTCTTCGTGAAGCGATACTGGTTCGCGTAATGCGGCCTCGGAGTCTCCGCAGCGACAGGGCCGCTGGTGGGCGATTGTCGAGGAACACGCCCTGCGCGCCCTGGCCGGCGATCCCGGCATGGGCTTCGGCCTGTTCCGCGATGCGGCGTCTCTCGCGGCCCTTCCCGTCGTCGCCTGTGGAGCGGCGAAGGACCTTTACGGCGCTGACTCCCTGGCCACGATTCGCCGGATTCTGGCGGGGGCCAGCCTGTCCATCTACGACGCGGTGACCCCTGGCCCGGACCCGATCGCCGAGGTGATGGTGGCCGGCAAGGTGTCGGTCGGACGCTTTGGCGGAGCGCTGCGACGGCTGCTCTACTCGGCGCGTTCGCTGACTTCGGCTGATGTTCGCGCAGCCCAGTGCTTGACCGAACAGGTGACGCAGAAGGCGCTGAGCGTCAAGGGAGGCAAGTCGCCGTTGAGTTACCGCGACTTCGAGCGCCAGCTTGTCCGGCTGCTGCGCGGTGAGATGTGGAGTGAGCAGGCGCCGCCCGAACTGGTCGAGGTCCTGACGCCGCTTCGGGCCGTGTGGGAGGCACTGCGCCAGCGCTTCGGCGGAGAGCCGAACCCTTTGTTCCGCTGGCTGCGGCAGCCTCACGAACTGGATCGCTTGCTGAGTTCGCCGGCGCTGGTCTTGCGCGGCTCGCTTACCGATTTGCGTCTGCGTGGGTTTGTGTAGGCTGATAGGCGAGCGGGGCGTGTAAACGCTCCGGTGGGTTTGCCACCGGAGTGTTTAGGCGAGCGGCAGGTTCAAACATACCCGGTGGGACAGGCGTCTCGCCTGTCCGGACAGGCGAGACGCCCGTCCCACCGGGTAGTTCACCTCTTGCCGGTCGCCTTACACGCCCCGCTCACCCGACGCTCAATCTCAGTGATTGAGCATGAACTCGTTGCTGTTCAACAGCGCCCACAGTAGGTCCTGGTAGGCGGCCTCGGGCTTGTCGTTCTTGCGGAACTGGTCCCGCAGGAGGAACTTCTCCTTGACGCGAGCCACTTCCAGCTTCGATGCCGGACGGTTCAGCGTCGCCAGATACAGATCGCTGATGATCGCATCCGGAATGCGCGACCGCTTCATCGCCCAGTTCACCGTACCCTTGTCCTTGGGGGAGATGGCGTCGTTGATGTCCTTGCTGTTCATCATCATCAGGGCCTGAACGACGGTACCGTTGAAGTTGACCTCGTTGCCCTCGTCATCGCCGAAGCCCGTCACCAGGCTATCCAGCCAACTCGTGCGCAGGTCCTTCTGCGCGTCGGGATTGTTGTTCGACTGCGTGGCAACCATCAGCGACTCGAACAGTTGCTCGGGGCTGAGGGCCTTCATGAGCATGCGGCTGAAGGAGACCTCCTGCTCCGGCTTGTCGTTGGTCTTGTTGGCGATGCAGCTGAGTTGATACGCCTCGCTGTTGCAGATCCAGCGAATCAGCTGCTTCGTGTCGAAGTTGTAGTGCTTGTACTTGGCGGCCAGCTCGTTGAGCAGTTCGGGATTGCTGATCGCGTTCGTCTCGTTGAAGTCGTCGATGGGGTTGCAGAAGCCCATGCCTAAGAATACCGACCACATGCGATTGACGGTCGCCTTGGTGAAGTTCGGCGACTCGGCGATCATGCGGGCCAACTCGGCCCGGCGATTGGCTTCCTTCGGCTTCGAGCCATCGAAGAACTGGGCCTTGATCTCCTTGACGACGCCGTTGCGCTTCTCGTAGGCGACGACGCCGCCCTTGTTCAGGCTGTCGTCCACGACCAGTTCCAGCGTCGGGTAGCCCTGCATGCGGCGCATGTTCGCCATCGGCGGCGTGCCTTTGCGCGTCACCTGGCGCAAAAAGGCGTTAATGCCCCAGAAGTGTTGCTGGGTCAGGTTGGCGTCGAAGGGGTGGTCGTGGCACTGGGTGCATTGGGTCTGGACGCCGAGAAACAGGCGGGTGAGCCGCGAGGTGATCGGCACCATCTCGAACATGCCGTCTTCGGCGCGCTTACCCTGCGGCACCATCTCGCCGACGTGGGCGAGGATGAAGTTGACGGCGGCATTGTCGCTGTTCTTGCCCTCGGCCGTCAGCAGCTTGGTGACGATCTCGTGATGCTTCACGTTCCGAGCGAACTGGTCCTGGAGCCAGATGGTCAACTGCTCGTGATAGGTGCCATGGCCGAACGTGCCGGCCCGGCTCAGCAGCCAGTTGGTCCAGACGTTGCCCCAGTGCAGCGGATAGTCCGAACTCTTGAGCAGCCGATCGATCAGCAGCGTGCGGCGATACTGCGGCGGGTCCTTGAGGAACTGCGCGATCTCGTCGGGCTTGGCGATGCGGCCGACGATGTCGAGGGAGGCCCGGCGAACGAACTCGTTATCGGTGCAGGACTCGGAGGGGACGATTTTGTTTTCTGCCCAGCCGGCGTCGAGCTTGCTGTTGATGATGCCGACCACATCGACGACGTCGTTGGCCGTCTCCTTGGGAAGGGTGATGACCTTCTTGTGCGGAGCGGGGGGCTTGTCGGGCGGGGCCTTGTCGCCCGGCTTGGTCCCGGTGCCGGGTTTGTCCTTCGCTGGAATGGTGGCCGTCGGTTTGTCCTTCGGCGCCTGGGCCGGCGAGGCGGCAATCAGCACGCCGCCGGCCAGAACGAGTCCCGCGACCAGGGTCAGCGCCCGTCCGGGCTGCCAACCGCGCTTCGCTGTGTGGGTCATGTACGATCCCCCTTCTGACGTCATCCCGAGGATGGGTTACACCCGCTTCAACCCGTTCATATTAGGTCGCGCGCGGAGAGACTGTCAAACACAAACCGCTTCTTAGCAGTCAAACCTTGAGACGGCGCGGGTCGCGAAATGGTTCCCGAAGTGATAAAAAACGTGGAGGGCAGCGAAGAGCGTGGCGAGGGGCCGGACATGGACCTGAAGCGGGTGCGCGAGAGGGCGAAGGAGGCGACGACGGAATCTCTGCTCGACCGGGTCACGGTCTATCGGGCGGGCATGGAGGAATCGGCCCTGGAGGTACTGGAACAGGAGCTGCGTTCGCGCGGCGTGACGGCGGAAGCGGTCACGGCTCACGCGGCGGCGCTGGAGCGGGCGGTGCTGTGGGAGCGTCCGGGGTTGGCGTGGCGCTGCAGTTATTGCGAGCGTCCGGCGATGGTCTGGCGCACGCGCTGGTATCGCATCTTCTTTGGCGTGGTGCCGATTTTTCCGCTGCAGGTGCGCTGCTGCGCGGAGCATGCCGAATAAGACCAACGGCGGAAGAACTCTTGCTGCTGAACAAGCGCTCGAACTCCCTGCGCTCAGTGTCTGTCCCCTATGCTCGTGGCGGCAAGTTTCCCAACTTGCCGAAAGGGGAAAAACCCCGAGGAATCG
>JBBSDR010000967.1:0-3788 GCA_038240465.1 Gemmatales bacterium | reverse complement strand
GCATCTTGCCCGGGCCTTCGCCGGACTGCACTTCCTCAACTGGAGCGAAAAAGCGCGGCTCGTCTGGGGCCTCGCCTGTCTGCGTTCCGCGGCGGTCGCAGATGATCCGCCCTTCTTGCCCTGGTTGCGCCGGCACGGCCAGACTGCGCGGACGATCGACCGCTTCTGGGGACTTGTCCTGGTCAGCGCTCTGAACGAAACGCCGGACCGTATTGGCCTGCGCTACGCGCGCAAAGTGTTCGTCGATGGCTTCCTGCGTCACCGGCGCGGCTTCGAGGTCGAGTTGCCATCGGTGCCGCTCGGCCGGCTCTATGGGGAGGAGATGCAAACCTGGCTCGGCCAGCATGGCGTCCGCGTCGTCTTTGGCAGCGCTGCACGCACCTTGCAGCTGCGCGACGAGCGCATCGCCGGCATCGAAATGCGCGACGGCTCACTGGTCGAGGCGGACTGGTATGTCAGCGCCGTGCCGTTCGATCGCCTGCTTGGGCTGCTGCCGGAAGCCGTCGTCGAGCGCGAGCCGGTCTTCCGCAACCTGCGCAACCTGGAGACGTCGCCGATCACGAGCGTCCACATCTGGTACGATCGTCCGGTACTGAAACTGCCTCACGTCGTGCTGGTGGACTGCGTCGGCCAGTGGGTCTTCAATCGCGGCGAGGTGACGCCGGGCGAGCATTACTTGCAGGTCGTCGTCAGCGCTTCACGCGAACTGCGAGCGCTGGGCCGCGACGAGGTGCAAACCAAGGTGACGGCGGAACTGGCGCAGCTGTTTCCCGCGGCGCGGCTGGACGCGATTCGCCGGGTGAAGGCGATCGTCGAGCATGCGGCGACGTTCAGCGCCGTGCCGGGCGTGGACCGCTGGCGTCCGGTGCAGCAGAGTCCGATTGCGAACCTGTTCGTGGCGGGAGACTGGACCGCGACCGGCTGGCCCGCGACGATGGAGAGTGCCGTGCGGAGCGGCTACCTGGCCGTCGAGGCGTTGCTGCGCCGGCTCGGCCATGAGGAACACTTGGTGCAACCAGACCTGTGACCGATTGTATGTTGCCCGGACGTCCTGTCACGGACGAAAATTCACCAGAAACATTGACACCTATTCTTTTTTATCCCATCCTTGCGCAACCGAAACTATTGAAGCACTCCACCCTCGCCTCCTCCACAACTTGCGGTGCCGTCACCGCGAATGTCTCGTCGTGAGCGGTGCGAGTTGTTACGCAACAAGAGGAGATGGCATGCTCTCGAAGCTGAAGAAGAAACTCGTCAACTTCCTCAACTGTGAAGACGGTCCGACAGCGGTCGAGTACGCGGTCATGCTGGCGCTGATTATCGTGGTCTGCATCTCGGCCATCAGCGCTCTCGGCTCCAACGCCAGCAACACCTTCACCTACGTCGGCACCAAGGTCAAGACGACCGCGAGCTGAATCGGCAAAGCGCCCTGGATGAAACGCCTCCGGAGAGTTCCTCTCCGGAGGCGTTTCGCATTTCCGGCGTCCTCTATCGCCGGCCAGCGCCTTGAGATATAACAGCAGCGCATCGTCCGATCATCCCGCAAGAGGACTCTCACCATGCGTTTTCTGTTCCTCCTCGTTCCCATCGCGGCCCTCCTGGGCATCACTCTCGCCGAGCCGGCGAAAGAGCCGGCGCGGAAGCCCTTCGGCATCGACAAGCGCGTCCCCTGGACCACATCGAAGGTGCAAGGCTCGCCGGAGCCGCCGTCGCCCTATCGCCTTGAACTGGTCTTTCCGAAACTGACCTTCGATGAGCCGCTCGAACTGGCCACCGTCCCTGGCAGCGATCGCTGGATGATCGCCCAGCGCCGCGGCAAGATCTTCACTTTCCAGAACAATCCCGCCACGGGGAAGAAACACCTCCTGATCGACCTCAAGAAGACTGTCTATGGCGTCGTGCCACATCCGAAGTTTGCGGATAACGGCTATGTGTATGTCACCTACATCGTCGATGCGGACAAGGACCAGCCTGACGGCAGCCGGCTGGCGCGCTTCAAGGTCACAAAGACCGATCCGCCGGAGGCCGACCTCTCCTCCGAGAAGGTGATTCTGACCTGGCCGTCGGGCGGCCACAACGGCGGCTGCATTCGCTTTGGTCCCGATGGTTATCTCTATCTCTCGACCGGCGACGGCAGCGGCATCGCCGATGGACTGCACACCGGCCAGGACCTCAGCGACCTGCTCGCCTCCCTGCTCCGCATCGACGTCGATAAGCAGGACGAGGGCAAGGCGTACCATGTGCCGGCGGACAATCCCTTCGTTGACAGGAAGGGCGCTCGCCCGGAAATCTGGGCCTATGGTCTGCGCCAGGCATGGAAGTACAGTTTCGACAGCAAGACCGGCGAACTGTGGGCCGGCGAGGTCGGGCAGGATTTGTGGGAGAGCGTGTACAAGATCGTCAAGGGAGGCAACTACGGCTGGAGCGTTAACGAGGGATCGCACCCCTTCCGGCCGGAGCGCAAGAAGGGACCGACGCCGATCCTGTCGCCGATCATCGAGCACAATCACACCGAGTTCCGTTCGCTGACCGGCGGCTACGTCTATCACGGCAAACGGCTCAAGGAATTGCAGGACGCCTACATTTACGGCGACTTCGACACCGGCCGGGTGTGGATGCTGCGTTATGACGGCAAGAAGGTGACGGAGCATCGCGAGCTGGCGAAGTCGCGGCATCGCATCGTCGCCTGGGGCGAGGACAAGGCTGGCGAGGTGTACGCGCTCGATTTCATCGATGGCGGCATTTATCGGCTGGTCCCGGCAAAGGCCGTGGTCGATGGGCCGAAGTTCCCGCGCAAACTGAGCGAAACCGGAGTGTTCGCCTCGACGAAGAACCTCAAGCCGGCGCCGGGCCTGATCCCGTATTCGGTCAATGCCGAATTGTGGTCCGACGGCGCGACGAAGGAGCGTTTCCTGGCGCTGCCGGGTGAGTCGAAGATCGAATACAACACGGTGATCTATCCTCAGCCCGCTCCCGGCTCGCGGCCCGGCTGGCGTTTCCCCGACGGGGCCGTCCTCGTCAAGACGTTCTTCCTCGACATGGAGGCCGGCAATCCGAAGAGCAGGCGTCGTCTGGAGACGAGGCTTTTGCACATCGCTCGCTATCCCGGCAGCGAGGAAGTCGGCGACCAGGTGTGGAACGGTTACACCTATCTCTGGAACGACGAGCAAACCGACGCCGACCTGATCGATTCGAAGGGGCTGGATGTGTCTTACACGATCAAGGACGCAAAGGCGGACGGCGGCCAGCGCAAACAGACCTGGCACTATCCCAGCCGGGCCGAGTGCAACATGTGTCATACGGTGACGGCGAAGTACGCGCTCGGCGTCAACAACGAGCAGATGAACAAGGACCACAACTATGGCGGAGTCGTCGCGAACCAGTTGGCGACGCTCGACCACCTGGGCATCTTCACCAAGCCGTTGCCCGAGAAGCCCGAGGAACTTTCGCACCTGGTGGATTATCACGATCGCAGTCAATCGCTGGATGCGCGAGCGCGCTCGTATCTGCACGCCAACTGCAGCCACTGTCATCGCAAGTGGGGCGGCGGCAACGCGGAGTTTCAGTTGCTGGAGACGTTGCCGCTCAAAGAGACAGGGACAATCGGCGTCAAACCGGCTCATGGCACATTCGACCTGAAGGACCCGAGCTTGCTGTTGCCGGGCGATCCGGAGCGGTCGCTGATCTGGGAGCGGATGAAGAAGCGCGGCCTGGGTCAGATGCCGCACATCGCGTCGAACGTGGTGGACCGAGAGGCGGTAGAATTGATTGAGGAGTGGATCAAGAAG
>JBBSDR010000966.1:0-3790 GCA_038240465.1 Gemmatales bacterium | reverse complement strand
GGCCGAAAAAGAAACCGGAACATCGACGCAGCCCCCAACCGACGAAGACGTTTCGTGACGCTGTGGAGATCAAACGTTGAACGGTATTGCGGCTAACCAGGAGCGTGTGGCGCGATATCGCTGGACGCGCTCCGCTCGAAGACTCGCGTCGCGGCTAACCAGGAGCGTGTGGCGCGATATCGCTGGACGCGCTCCGCTCGAAGACTCGCGTCGCGGCTAACCAACGCCTTCGCTACAATATCCGCGTTCCTTTGACGCGGAGTCCTTTCTGTGTCCGAATCCGCTCTGCGAACCGCTCTGCGACAGCGCATCGAGAGTATAGAAACTCGGATCGATTCGGCTTGCCGTCGGGCAAATCGTTCCAGATCCCAGGTGTCACTAGTCGCTGTCACAAAATCCGCTCCCGACGCTGTGTTGCCTCTGCTTCCCGAACTGGGACTGCGCCTCCTCGGCGAAAACCGGCCCCAGGAACTCTGGCGAAAGGCCGCACTGCTTGATGTCGCGCCACAGTGGCACATGATCGGTCATCTGCAACGGAACAAAGTGGACAGGACGCTTCCGCTCGTCTCGCTGGTTCACGCGGTCGATAGTCTTCGCTTGCTCCGGACCATCGACGAAGCCGGGGCAACCTCGGGACGATTCACCGATCTCCTGTTCGAGGTGAACACCAGCGGAGAAGCAACCAAGCAAGGCTTCCCGCCTGGTGACGTCCCGGGGCTGGTGGAGAGCCTGCGCCAGATGCATCATGTGCGCGTTCTGGGGCTGATGACCATGGCCGCTCCCGGGGATGATCCAAATGAGTGCCGGCCCTCCTTCGTCCTGCTCCGCAAGTTGCGCGACGAACTTCGCAAGCTTCTTCCGGACGGCCATCCTTGCTCGGAATTATCGATGGGCATGAGCGGCGACTTCGAGATTGCCATTGAGGAAGGCTCTACCCTGGTGCGCATCGGCTCGGCCCTGTTCGAGGGGCTGAGCGGATGAGGTTGTATCGCCTTCGGCAACGACTATAATCGATGTTTGTCAGGGCGAGGAATTTCCTCACACCCACGCCCTCGTTTTGGGCTGTATGGAAACGCGACTCAAATTCGAGATGCTGCCCCAACCGGACGACACGACCTGCGGTCCGACCTGTCTGCATGCGCTTTATCAGTTTCACAACGACCCCCTGCCGCTGGACCAGGTCATCAATGAGGCGGAGGAACTCGAAGGCCGCGGGACCCTCGCGGTCTTGCTTGCCTGCCATGCCCTGAAGCGCGGCTACGAGGCCGTCATCTTCACTTACAACTTGCAAGTGTTCGACCCGACCTGGTTCGCTGCCGACGCGCCGCCCCTGGCGCAGCGTTTGCAAGCTCAGATGGAGGCGAAGGACTCGCCCGGGTTGCACTTCGCAACTCGCGGTTACTTTGAGTTCCTTCGGCTGGGTGGGACGGTCCGGATGGAGGATTTGACTGGCGAGTTGATTCGACGTTATCTCACGCGCGGCATCCCGATTCTGACGGGACTCAGTGCCACCTTCCTGTATCGCGACGCGCGCGAGTATGGCCCGAACTTCGACGCGGACGACGTGCGCGGCGTGCCGGCGGGACATTTCGTGGTCTTGTGCGGCTACGATCGTCAGACGCGGAACGTCCTTCTCGCCGATCCTCTCATGCCCAACTCCCTGGCCAGCGAACATCTTTACGAGCTGGACATTGACCGTGTTATCAACGCCATCCTCCTTGGCATCCTCACCCACGACGCAAACCTCCTCATCATCCAGCCCAGGGCAAAGAAGCCTCAAAGGAGGGGCCGTGCCGATCGTCATCGTCGCGAATGATCCAAAGGACTGGCCTTTCCAGATCCCCAACGTCGAGGTGGTTGATGCGCGCTCCTACCTGACCAAGCCGGAGTACAGCGACCTGCGCGGCGTCAAACTGTTCAACCTGTGTCGTTCCTATCGCTACCAGAGCGAGGGCTACTACGTCTCGCTCCTGGCTGAGGCCCGCGGCCACAAACCGCTGCCGAGCATCACTACCATCCAGGACCTCAAGTCGCAAACAATCGTCCGCCTCGTCTCGGATGACCTCGAAGAGATCATCCAGGAGAGCCTCACTCCCATTCAGGCCGAGAAGTTCACTCTGACCATTTATTTCGGCAAGAACCTCGCCAAACGGCACGATCGCCTCAGCCTGCATCTGTTCAATCTGTTCCAGGCGCCGATGCTGCGTGCGCAATTCGCCCGCGACGA
The DNA here is from genome assembly GCA_038240465.1 of Gemmatales bacterium. Taxonomy (GTDB): domain Bacteria; phylum Planctomycetota; class Planctomycetia; order Gemmatales; family Gemmataceae; genus JBBRIK01. The sequence continues at coordinate 1,563 of JBBSDR010000966.1, read as the reverse complement.
CGGCACTTGGCAACTGCGGAGCATCTGTGCCATTCCGACCAGCGAGATTCCCGAATCGCATCGCGACTTCGTCGTGCAGGTCGCCTCGGAATACTTCGCCGGCAAGCGCTCCCGCGTCAAGAGACAAACGCCGTCGCGCTACGACCTGGCCATTCTCTATGACCCCAGCCAGCCGGAGACGCCGTCGAACGCCAAGGCGATCCAGCGCTTCGTCAAGGCTGCCTCATCGCTCGGGCTGGAGGCCGAGATCATCACGCGCGAGGACTTCGCTCGCCTGGCGGAGTTCGACGCCCTGTTCATCCGCGAGACGACGGCGGTCAACCATCACACCTATCGCTTCGCCCGCCGGGCCGTCAGCGAGGGACTTGTCGTCATCGACGATCCGGAATCGATCGTCAAGTGTACCAACAAGGTGTATCTCGCCGAACTGATGAACCGCCACGAGGTCCCCACCCCGAAAACCCTGGTCGTCCATCGCGAGAACGTCGCCGCCATCCCGCGCGAACTGGGCTTTCCGTGTGTACTGAAGAAACCGGACAGCGCCTTTTCGATGGGCGTCATCAAAATCGAATCGCAGGCGGTCCTCGACGAACAACTCGACCGCTTTCTCGACGAGTCCGATCTCGTCGTGGCCCAGGAGTTCCTGCCGACGACGTTCGACTGGCGCATCACCGTCGTCGATCGCCGGCCGTTGTTCGCGTGTAAATACTTCATGGCCGAGAACCATTGGCAAATCATCAAGCGCGAGGGCGGCGACAAGGAGTTCGGCAACTTCGAGACTCTGCCTGTGGAACTGGCGCCGAGGAAAGCAGTGCGGCTGGCGCTGAAGGCGGCCGACCTCATCGGCGATGGACTCTACGGCGTCGATATCAAGCAGTCGGGCGACAAGTTCTACGTCATTGAGGTAAATGACAACCCTTCCATCGACGCGGGAATTGAGGATGAGGTCCTGCGCGACGAGTTGTATCGCCGGATCATGGCGGTATTCCTTGCCCGGATCGAGCAGAAGAAAGCGGGGTATTCGCACGCATGAGCCGGTCTCCGCTGCATCTGTTTGAGGGATTTGGCGTCGAACTGGAATACATGATCGTGGACGCCGACTCACTCTCAGTCAAACCGATCGCCGACGAAGCGCTCAAGGCCGTCGCCGGCAAGATCGTCGATAACGTGGACATGCCAGGCGGCATCACCTGGTCAAACGAGTTGGCCCTGCACGTCATCGAGTTGAAAGCGACGAGGCCGCTCTCTCGTCTGGAAGGAAGCGCCGCGGAGTTTCAGAAGAACGTCTGTCATGTCAATGAAGTGCTGCGGCCGTTGAATGCCCGGCTGATGCCGACTGCCATGCATCCGTGGATGGACCCTCTCCGCGAAATGCGAATCTGGCCTCATCAGTACAACGAGGTCTATGAGGCGTTCAACCGTATCTTCGACTGTCGCGGCCACGGCTGGGCCAATCTGCAAAGCGTTCATCTCAACTTGCCCTTCGCCAACGACGAAGAGTTCGGCAAACTGCACGCGGCCATTCGATTTCTACTTCCTATTCTTCCCGCGCTGTCGGCCAGT
>JBBSDR010000965.1:0-3790 GCA_038240465.1 Gemmatales bacterium | reverse complement strand
CGCGGCCCCTCGTTCCCACGCAGAGCGTGGGAACGAGAATCTCCCGGAACGAGAGAAGAGGAAACCCATGTCCGCACAGACAACTCGCACCCCACATTCGCCCATCACCTCGTTCCTGAACGAGAGTCCCGATGCCCGGCGACTGATGCCGCCGCGCCGGCCGCGTTCGCGCGGCTTCTGGGCGCTGCTCGCCGCGGGGACACTCCTCAATGTCGGCCTCATCGCTCTCGGCATCACGCTCTTCGCTTCCGCAGGCAAGACGATCGAACCGCCCGGGCAGCGGCGCATCCCTGTCCCCTATGCGGACAATGCCAGTCTCTGGAAATCCCTGCACGAGTGGGTCGTCCAGGAGGATGGCCGAAACAAGCCGCTGGAGACGTTCAGCCGGGAGACAGTGCGGACCATCACCGGCCGCGAGAACTTCGAGGGCAATGACGCGGTCGCGGTCGTCGTCTCGTGGATGCTGTTGAACGATCCCGACGAGAACCGGGCCTTCCGCAACGCGCAAAAGACCGGCTGCAACTGGGACGAGTATCCGTTCATCCTCTGCGTTCATCACGAACTGCGCGCCTTGCTCTATCGCGAGAAGCGCGGAGACGCCGCACTGACTGAGGAGGAACTGCACGGCAAGTATGTCGAGCCGAAACTGCTGCGTGACTCGGCGGCGCTCAAGAAGGTGATGCGCGAGATTGGCGCCAAGCAGGCCGAAGACGGCAAGGCAGTGCTGACAACGCTCGAACAGAAGGCGAGCGAGGTCAAGAAGCGGCTGTCGCTCTACGAACGCATCCGCGCCGGCGGTCAGGAAGGACGCGAGCGCGTCCATGCGCCCGGCGAGATGAGCATGGTGGCGCTCGATCGCTACGGCGCGACATGGTTCTCGCTGCGCGGCATCCGCGAGTTCGTGAAGACGCCGGGCCTGTGGGACGAGGTGCTGGGCGCGCGCCGGATCGTCAATCCGCAGGACTACGAGAAGACGCGCGTGCAGAAGTATCCCGCCGACGAAGTGAAGCGCGTGGCCGACGCGGCGAACCAGATGCAGGTTGCCTATCTCAGCGGCGAGGCATCGGCATTCGAGGCGTCGGCGTCGAAATTCCAGGCCGCCGTCGAAGACGTGTCGCTGCGGTTCCGCGACTATCCGGGTACCGAGACGACGGGCATGGAATTGTGGTTCAACGAGAGCAATCCGTTCCGCAAGGCGTGGATCGTCAGTTTCCTGACTGCCCTGCTGCTGCTGGTGTCGTTGACCGTCAAGGGACGCTGGCCGGTCGCGGGGCGAGCGTTCTATGTCGTTGGTCTGCTGGCCTATGCCGCCGCGCTGATGTGGTCGGCGGCGGGCTTCTATTGCCGGGTGACGATCTCGGGCCGGCCTCCGGTCAGCAACATGTACGAGTCGGTGATCTGGGTCGGCTTCATGACGGCGGTTTTCGGGCTGCTGCTGGAGTTGTTCCATCGCCGGGGCGTGATGGCCCTAGCCGGTTCACTGGTATCGACGTTCGGCCTCGTCCTGGCCGACCAGTTGCCGTTGACGCTGGCGCCGAACATCCAGCCATTGCAGGCGGTGCTTCGCAGCAACTACTGGCTCGTCATCCACGTCCTGACGATTGTGTCGAGTTATGCGGCCTTCGCGCTGGCGTGGGGGCTGGGCAACTTCAATCTCGCCGTGATGCTGTACGCTCCGGGACGGCGCGACCTGGTCAAGGCGATGTCGCAGCTGTGCTATCGCGCGATTCAGGTGGGCGTGGTGCTGCTGGCGGCGGGAACGCTTCTGGGCGGCTTCTGGGCCGCCGAGTCGTGGGGCCGATTCTGGGGCTGGGACCCGAAGGAAGTGTGGGCGCTGATCGCGCTGTTGTGTTACGTCATCCCGCTGCACGCACGCCATGTCGGCTGGGTGAAGGACTTCGGTCTCGCCGCCTGTTCGGTGATCTGTTTCGCGTCGGTGGTGATGGCGTGGTACGGCGTCAACTTCGTGCTGGGCGCCGGCCTGCACAGTTACGGCTTCGGCGGCGGCAACGACGCCTGGGTCTACTGGGGCGGCCTGATCAACATCTCGCTCGTGGTTCACGCGGCGCTGCGCTATGGCTACTGGCAGCCGGCCACCGCGGAAGAGGGCATGTGACCCTTCGCCGCTTGCGGCTTAGCGGGTGCATTCGTTTGTGAATAGCGGTTGCACCCGCTAAGGCACTGTCAAACAATAACTTGAACAATCATCCTTTGGGCTTCGGCACAATTGTATAGTTCCATTCGCCGTGAAACTTATCGTGTTTGATTTGGATTGCCGCGAATTCTTCGTCTGACACTTCGATTCCCGTTGGGTATTCGCCCGTGTCCAACTCCGCCTCAATATGCAGCCCCTCTTTGGTCTTCACGTTGCCGATCAAGTTCACTACGATGGCTCGACTCAACAAGGGCCGCCCACGCCAATTCTTGGTGATATGACAGAACATGCTGTGTTCGATTTTGTTCCATTTGCTCGTCCCCGGCGGAAAATGGCATACCGAGACCCGCAGTCCCGTTGCATTTGCTACCTCCTGCACCGCCACCTTCCACAGTCGAGTCCGATAGCTGTTGCTGCCTCCCGCATCCGCTGTGATCAGCAGGCTGTCCGCACCGGGATACGCCAGACTACCCATCTCCTGCCACCAACGACACAGCGTCGCTTTCCCGAACTCGGCCGTGTCATGGTCAATCCCCACGCTGACCCATCCCTCATTGCGGCTGATGTCATAGACTCCCTCGGGGATCACTTTGCCCAGGCCCTTGTCAATGAAATCTTTCGAGCGGACCTTTTCCGGGTCTCCCCGAGGACGCCACTCACGCCCGGGATTGCGAAAATCCCCGATCAATTCCTTCTTTTTCGCATCCACCGAGACGACTGGTTGTCCCTTCTTCTGAAAAGCACGCACCCGCCGGTTGATGTACTCGAACTGGGCGTTGCGGTCGGGATGGTCCTGACCTTCCTTGACCTTGCGATTGGCTTGCAGACTGAAGTCGAGGTTATCGAGTAAGGCCGCGACAGTTTGATGGCTGACGGAATGCCCCTGGCTGCGTAGGGCATCGGCGAGGTGCCGTGTACTCAGGCAGGTCCAGCGGAGCGGAGACTGCGGATCGCCACGAGTGGTAGGTTCGATCAAGTTTTGCAAGTCCGCCAACAATTGGGGGTCCTTAACTTCCACGAAGTGGCGGCCAGCACCGAAAGTCCGGACTCATTCGGGAGAGAGTTCGTCTTGAGGTGTGGCGGCTCGTTGCCGAAGTTCGCGCAAGCCGGAAGTAATCGTAGTACGGGAGAGGCCGGTAGCTTGAGAAACCAAAGTGACGCCGCCACGGCCCAGTGATAGTGCCTCCGACGCGGCCCAGTGACGGCAGAGACGCTCGGTCATCAGGGGAGCCAGCAAACCGAACTTCTGCTGAACCATAGCGATAGCAGCTGCATTTCTCATAGAATTGCCATATGCATTTGCCGCGCCACTTGGCAAGCGATTGTTCAAGTTATTGTTTGACAGTGCCTAATTCTACAGCAACATTTTTTGGCCTTGTCAGGAGGGGCGGTTTCAGCTGCAATGAGGAAGGCGTTTTCCACGACGCACGCTCTGGCCAGCTCGTGCAGATCCTTCTCTGGTCGTCATTGGGAGGCTCTATGCCATGCCAGCATGGCCAAGGTGTCAGGGGAATAGCAAGGGGATAGGTTTCCACTACAGCGTCAAAATGGCCTTTTCACTACGGTGAACTCCGGGAATTTGAGGGTGGCGAGGTCGAAAATTCTGGAAATTTTCGCCCAACTGCGCAACATAGG
>JBBSDR010000964.1:0-3792 GCA_038240465.1 Gemmatales bacterium | reverse complement strand
TGACGCCGTGCCGCTCGCCGGAGATTGGCAAGAAGCTTCGTCGCCGACAGTCTTCGGACAGGTCAACGACAGCAGCCATTTACCGCCGGACTGCTGAATCCCGTCCTCGCCGGGACCAGCACAGGTGGGGGCGCAGTGGCACAGCCGCAAGGAGCAGGGGCCAGCCGCGCCGTCACCGGCGCGGGACGGCAACTCGCGCAGTTACAGCCGACATTCGTCAGGGTCGCCGCCAGCAGTAAGCTCGCGGCCATTCGTCGCAGGATCATATTACCTCTTCTCCTTCTCTTGTTCCGTAAACCAGAAGGTCGCCTCCACAATAATTTTTTTCCCCATTCCCTGGCAACGACGATTCCTCGCCCAAGACGCACTTCGCGCCTGCGGCGCCGCGATTATGCGGGATGTGCCATAGAATGCGCTGCGGAGGGCTGGCCGTCATGATTCCCGACGTCCGCATGCGTGGCTTCCGCGAACGCACCGAGGTCGATGACGTGATCCGTCTCCTCGACGCCTCCGTCGCGCCCTTGCCGGCCGAATCGGTGCTACTCGCGGAAGCGGCCGGTCGTATCCTCGCGGCCGACGTAGTGTCCGAGGTCAATGTTCCCGGCTTCGATCGAGCGGCGATGGACGGTTACGCCCTGCACGGCAGCGAGACATTCGGGGCCGGCAGTTACAATCCGCTCGAACTGACCATCGTTGGCGAGTCGTTTCCCGGACGTCCCTTCGCCGGTATTCTGCAGCCGGGCCAGGCCATTCGCATCATGACCGGCGCTCCCGTTCCCACCGGCGCTGATGCCGTCTTGCAGGCCGAGGCTGCTGAGGAACGCGACGGCAAATTGCTGATCGCCGATGCCGTTCCGCCAGGCCGGCACATTGGCCATGTCGGCGAGGACATCAGCGCGGGGTCCATCGTATTGCACGCGGGCCGGCAGCTGCGCCCGCAGGACCTCGGCCTGCTCGCTTCCATCGGCACCGGTCGCGTCAGCGTTGTGCATCGCCCTGCCGTCGTTGTCATCATCACCGGCAATGAGTTGCTGCCGTGTGGCTCCAAACCGGAGGGTTGTCGCATTGTCGATAGCAACTCGGTCATGCTGGCCGCCCTGATCCGGCGCGACGGCGGCTACTCCAGCATGGCTCCGCTGCAGCCCGACACCTTCGACGCCATCCGCGCCGCCCTGCTGGCCGCTCTCGACAGCGGTGCCGACATGGTGCTGATTTCCGGCGGCTCGTCGGTCGGTCAGGAGGACCATGCTCCGCGAGTGGTGGCCAGCGAAGGAGAACTGCGCATCCACGGCGTCGCTCTGAGGCCAGCCAGTCCGGCGGGTGTCGGCTTTGTGCGCGGCAAACCGGTGTTCCTGATTCCCGGCAATCCCGTGTCGTGTTTGTGCGCCTACGACCTGTTCGCGGGCCGGGTGGTGCGCCGACTTGGCGGGCGTTCGCCGGAACTGCCCTATCGCACGCTGACCTTGCCGCTGGGACACAAGCTCGCCTCTGCCATTGGCCGTGTCGATTATGTCCGTGTGGCAGTGCGCGACGGCCTGGTCGAGCCGCTGGCGACGAGTGGCGCGTCGATCCTCAGTTCGACGACGAGGGCGGACGGTTTCGTCCTTGTGCCGCGCGACAGCGAGGGCTATCCGCCCGGTGAGAGTGTGCGGGTGTACCTGTACGATTAGTGCCTGTCGTTTCGCGCGAAACGCGAAGCAAGAGAAGTCGCATGCGCCAGGAACAGTTCCTCGACGTCATCGATCGCGACGAGGCGGAGCGACGCTTTCGCGCCGCTCTCGATCTGCGTCCGCTCGACGACGAGGAAGTCTCCCTGGCGCAGCTGCTGGGCCGGGTGCTGGCACGCGACGTGATCGCCCCCGTTGACGTGCCGAGTTTCGATCGCTCGAATGTTGACGGTTATGCCGTTCGCGCCGAGGACGTTTACGGCTGCAGCGAAGAGGGACCCGCACGGCTGCACATTGCCGGCGAGCCTCTCACTCCCGGCATCCCCGTCACCCTGCCGGCGGTCGAGCCGGGAACGGCAGTGGCGCTGGCGACCGGCTCCATGATGCCGCGCGGGGCCAATGCTGTCGTGATGATCGAGTATACCGACGTCGAAGGACACGATTGTCTGCTCGTCAAACGGCCGGTGACTCCCGGGACAAACCTCACCTGTGCCGGGACCGATATCGGCCAGGGCGAGACGGTCCTGCGCCAGGGCGAGTTGCTCGGCGCTCGCGAGACAGGCGTCCTTGCCGCCCTTGGACTGGCCGCTGCTCGGGTGGTGCGCCGGCCGCGGGTCGCGATCCTGTCCACGGGAGACGAGTTGATCGCGCCCGGCGCGCCGATGCGGCCTGGACTCGTCTACGACAGCAACGGCGTCATCCTGGCCGACACGGTGCGCGAGTTGGGCGGCGAACCCGTGCTGCTCGGCATCGTGGCGGACGATCAGACCCAACTGGCAAACGCCCTGAAAAACGCCCTGGCGTGCGATGTGGTGCTGCTGTCCGGCGGCACGTCGAAGGGCGTCGGCGATCTGTCGTATCGGGCGGTCCAGCAACTGGGCAAGCCGGGCATCCTCGTTCATGGCGTCGCGCTCAAGCCGGGCAAGCCGCTCTGTCTGGCGGCGGTGCAGTTGCCGAGCCGGCGGCCCATTCCCGTCGTCGTGCTGCCGGGATTTCCGACGTCGGCCATCTTCACCTTTCGCGAGTTCGTCGCGCCGGTGATCCGTCTCCTTGGCGGCCGGCCTCCCGAGTCAGCGTCCATCGTGCAAGCGAGAATGCCCTTCAAGGTGACGTCCGAACGCGGCCGGACAGAATACCTCCTCGTCGGCCTGGTCGGCGACGATTCGCCGAGCTTGACCGCCTATCCGATGGGCAAGGGTTCCGGCTCAGTCACGACTTTCAGCCGGGCCGATGGCTTCGTCATCATCCCGCGCCAGCGCGAGTTCCTCGACGCCGATGAGACCGTTGACGTCCACCTGATCGGCCCGGGAGCGGCGCGTTTGGCCGATCTCGTTGTCATCGGCAGCCACTGCACCGGACTCGACTATCTGCTGGGAGTGCTGGCGCGGGAGGGGATTCATAGCAAGGTGCTATCGGTCGGCAGCATGGGCGGCCTGGCAGCAGCGCGACGCGGCGAGTGCGACCTCGCCGGCATTCATCTCCTCGATCCGGCAACAGGGATCTACAACATGTCTTTCGTGGGAAATGATCTGCGCTTGTTGCGCGGCTATGGACGCTTGCAGGGGCTGGTGTACCGTCGCGGCGATGCCCGTTTCGAGGGCAAGAGCGTCGCCGAGGCAGTGACAGCAGCGCTGGCGGATGCCGGCTGTGTGCTGGTGAATCGCAATCGCGGCAGTGGCACGCGCATCCTGATCGATCAGTTGCTCGCAGGCGCGCAGCCGTCCGGTTACTGGACGGAAGCACGCTCGCACAATGCCGTCGTCGCGGCCGTGGCGCAGGGGCGGGCGGATTGGGGCATCGCCCTGGTTCCCGTGGCCGAGAGCGCCGGTCTCGCCGTGTTGCCGCTTCAGGAAGAGCAGTACGACTTCGCAATTCCGCCCCCGCGCTGGGATCGTCCCGCTGTCGTCGCCTTCCGGCGGCTCTTGGAGCGCGAAGACATCCGCGCTGGACTGGGCCAGCGCGGATTCAGCATCTGAATCACTTCTTTCCGTGGTGCAGGCGGCTCGCCTGCTCTTCTCGTGGTGCAGGCGGCTCGCCTGCTCTTCTCGTGGTGCAGGCGGCTCTTTCTGTCTTCTCGTGGTGCAGGCGGCTCGCCTGCTCTTCTCGTGGTGCAGGCGGCTCGCCT
>JBBSDR010000963.1:0-3797 GCA_038240465.1 Gemmatales bacterium | reverse complement strand
TCCTGCAGGACGGCCGGGAGGCTCGTCGGTGCAGGCGTCAGCGGGTTCCTGGCATCGATCATCAGCTTGGCGGCTTCGGCATCGCCCAGGGTGAAGGTGCCGGAAACCTTGTCCAGCATCGACTTGTTGCCGTCGGCCCAGAGAGCGTCGAACGCCTGGCGGTTGGCGTCGTACTTGCCCGTCTCCTTCAGCCAGTTGGCCGCATCAAGGCGAACCTTGATCTCCGCGGGAGCCTGAAGCGTCCCGAAGGTGTAGTTGTCTTTCTTGCTGGTGCTCCGCTCGGCAGCGTGGGCCGTGACGCCGAACGCAGCCAGCGCGAGAGCCGCACACACCCATCCCGTGACTCGGCTCATGAAGGTCCCCTTGTGTAGCCCCGAGTAGCCAATCTCAGGGTCAAGCCGCGTGGTCGAGGTCGCCCATCCACAATCGGAGCGACCGGTACTCTCACCTATTTTAGACGAATCCCCATACAAGATGTAACACAGAAATCTCACAACAGTCTCGCGCAGTCTCGATATTGACCTGAATCTTCCTCGGCAAACGAGTCATTCGTTCACTATCACAAGCCAGCCCGGAGCGCAAGCGACGGCCCCTCTGGGGTTGCCGATGGCCGCCCCTATCCAGACAATACACCCACTAACCGGAGAAGCGAATCATGCAACAGTTCGCGCGTCGCCGCGACATGCTGGCCCACTGCCTGGGCGAGGAGGAACTCGATTGTCTCCTCATCAGCAATCCGATCAACGTCGGCTACCTGACCAACTTCAGCGGCGACACCAGCTACCTGCTCGTCAGCAAGGACCGCACCCTGCTCGTCAGCGATGCCCGGTTCACGGAGCAGCTGGCGGAGGAGTGTCCCGGTTTGGAGACATTCATCCGCCCGCCGACACAGCGGCCCCTCAATGCGGTTGCCGAGACCATCGACAAGGCCGGTCATCGTAATGTCGGTTTCGAGAGCGCGGCCATGACCGTGGCCGAACTGGATGGCATGCGGCAACTCGTTCCCGCCGCCAACTGGAAAGGCGTCACCGATCGCGTCGAGAGACTGCGCGCCGTCAAGGATGAGTTTGAACTGCGCGAGATTCGCCAGGCTATTGCCATTGCCGAGAAGGCATTCACTGTCCTGTGCGCGCTGATAGGACCGGACGACACCGAGCAGGATCTGTGCGATGCGCTGGAGTCCTACCTGCGCAAAGCCGGCGGCAAGGGAGCGTCCTTTCCGTCGATCGTCGCCGCCGGGCCGCGCGCCGCTCTGCCGCATGCGCCGCCGACGAGGCAACGTGTCGGCGAGTCGGAATTGCTGCTGATCGACTGGGGCGCGGCAGGGCGCTTCTACAAAAGCGACTTGACGCGGGTTGTGGATACGCGTAGAAATGGGTCTTTCGCCAAAGATGGTTCTCGACTTGAGATGATCCATGCGCTCGTGCTGAAGGCTCAGGAAGCCGCCATCAACACACTGCGGCCAGGCGTCAAGGCGCACGACGTCGATGCCGCGGCCCGCAAGGTGCTGAGCGATGCCGGCTACAGTCTGGATCATGGGCTGGGACATGGCATCGGTTTGCAGGTACACGAAGCGCCAGGACTGCGGCCTCATTCGGAGACGATCCTCGTTCCGGGAATGGTCATCACCATCGAGCCGGGGGTGTATGTGCCTGGCTGGGGCGGCATTCGCATTGAGGACGACGTGCTGATCACTCCGGACGGTTGCGAGGTCCTGTCCCACCTGTCGCGCGACCTGCTGCCTGTTTTTGGAGACCGAGCTTCTGAATAGGAGAGTTGTGGTGGCGGACGATCCAGTACGCGAACCCGGCCCCTTCGACGTGGAGACGATCCACAGGCTCGTCCGGCTGATGGCCCGTCACGACATCAACGAAATCTTCCTCGAACAGGGCGACGCACGCATCCGTTTGCGTCGCGGTCTTGCCGCTGCTGTTTCCGCTTCGCCCGTCGTTCCCGCCGCCCTGCCCGCACCGCCTCCGCCAACCGCTGTCGCTCCTGCCGCTCAGCCTGCCGCGCCGGGAAAGGTGCTGCACGAGATCAAGAGTCCGATGGTGGGTACGTTTTACCAGGCCGAGAAGCCTGACGCGGAGCCTTACGTCAAGAAAGGCTCCCGGGTGACGCCGACCACGGTTGTCTGCATGATCGAGGCGATGAAACTGTACAACGAAATCCAGGCCGAGTGTACCGGGACCATCGTCGAGATTTGCGTCGAGAACGCCCATGCGGTCGAGTTCAACACGGTCCTGTTCCGCGTCGATCCTGCTGGGTGACCCTTCCTCGCCGCTTGCGGCGTAGCTCGGATTGTGGGAATGTTTCAACGAATTCTCGTCGCGAACAGGGGCGAAATCGCCCTCCGAGTCATCCGCGCCTGCAAGGACCTTGGCATCGAGGTCGTGGCCGTCTACAGCGAGGCCGACCGCGCTGCCCCCTATCTCGCACTTGCCGACCGGGCGATCTGTATCGGCCCGGCTGCCTCCGCCGAGAGCTATCTCAAGGTGCCGCGGATCATCGCCGCCGCCGAGTTGGCTGACGTCGATGCCATCCATCCCGGCTACGGCTTCCTCTCCGAAAACCCGAAGTTCGCCCACATTTGCCGGGAATCCAAGATCGAGTTCATCGGCCCCTCCGAGGAGGCCATGCGCCTCCTGGGCAACAAGAGCGAGGCTCGCAAGCTCGCGCAGAAGACGGGCGTCCCCGTCGTACCCGGCAGCGAGGGATTGATCACCGACGAGAAGGAGGCGCTGCGGCTCGCTCACGCCATGGGCTATCCGGTGCTGATCAAGGCAGCTGCCGGCGGCGGCGGACGCGGCATGCGCGTGGCGCGTAACGACATCAGCCTGCAAAGCGGTCTCACGGCTGCCCGGCAGGAAGCCGAGAACGCCTTCAAGGACGGCAGCGTCTACCTCGAGAAATACATCGAACAGCCGCGCCACGTCGAGGTGCAGGTCCTGGCCGACAATCACGGCAACCTCGTTCACCTGTGGGAACGCGACTGTTCGCTCCAGCGCCGCCATCAGAAGCTCGTCGAGGAATCGCCTGCGCCCGACCTTCCGGAGGAGTTGCGCCTGCGCATGTGCGACTGTGCCCTCAAGCTGGTCAAGGCCGCGGGCTACACCAACGCTGGAACGTGTGAGTTCCTCGTCGATAAGCAACACAACTTCTACTTCATCGAGGTAAACGCGCGGATTCAGGTTGAGCATCCGGTGACGGAGTTGGTCACCGGCATCGACCTGGTGCGCGAGCAGATTCGCATCGCCGCCGGTGAGCCATTGCGTTTCAAGCAGGAGGAGATCGTCCATCGCGGCTGCGCCATCGAGTGTCGCATCAACGCCGAGGACCCGGCCAACAACTTCCGCGGCTCGCCTGGCCGCATCACGCGCTGGGAGCCTCCGGGCGGTCCGGGCGTCCGTCTCGACTCGCACGCCGTCACCGGCTATGTGGTGCCGACGAACTACGATTCGCTGGTCGCCAAGTTGCTGGTCCATCAGCCGACGCGAGCCCTCGCCCTGGCCGCCATGCGCCGCGCCCTGTCCGAATTCCGCGTCGAGGGCATTCACACCACCATTCCGCTGCATCGCGAGATCTTCAATCACTCCGCCTTTATCGACGGCCAGGTTGATACCACCTTCATCGAACGCCACTGGCAAAAGAGTTGAAAAACCCTCTTGCCGCTTGCGGCTTAGCGGATCGCCCGCTAAGCCGCAAGCGGCAACCCGTTATTTCGCCGTCGGGCCTTTGCGGTCTTTCGCGGGTTGCGGACCAACAGTCAGTTCCTGGTGCAGAGTGGCGCTCGAGGT
>JBBSDR010000962.1:0-3800 GCA_038240465.1 Gemmatales bacterium | reverse complement strand
CTCTACAGCACGGCAGCCACCTTCGCGCCGGAGTGGTTCCCCGAGGGCTTCCGCATGGCGGGCGGTGTCGAGGCGTACTTCGACACGGCCGCCGTCGTGACCGTCCTCGTGCTGCTGGGGCAGGTGCTGGAACTGCGCGCCCGCAGCCAGACGACGGGGGCCATCAAGCGCCTGCTCGGCCTTGCTCCGAAGACCGCTCGCGTCATCGGTCCCAACGGCAACGAATACGACATTCCACTCGAACAGGTCCAGGCTGGCGACGTTCTGCGCGTCCGCCCTGGCGAAAAGATGCCCGTGGATGGCGTCGTCACCGAGGGACAGACAGCCGTCGATGAGGCGATGATCTCCGGTGAGCCGATGCCGGTTGAGAAGCAGCCGGGCGGCAAGGTCATCGGCGGGACCGTGAATGGGACCGGCAGCGTGCTGATCCGTGCCGAGAGAGTCGGTTCCAACACGTTGCTGGCCCAGATCGTGCGCATGGTCGGCGAAGCGCAGCGCAGCCGCGCGCCTATCGAACGCCTCGTCAACCAGGTCGCGCGCTACTTTGTGCCGGCGGTGCTGCTGGCGAGCGTCGTGACGTTCGTGATCTGGAGCCTGTGGGGAGAACCGCCGCGCCTGGCGCACGCGCTGGTCAATGCCGTGGCCGTCCTGATCATTGCCTGCCCATGCGCGCTCGGACTGGCAACGCCAATGGCCGTCATGGTGGGGACGGGCCGGGGTGCCGAGAATGGCGTGCTGTTCAAGAACGCCGAGGCCCTCGAAACATTGCACCGGGCGGACACGCTCGTCGTCGATAAGACCGGCACGCTGACCGAGGGCAAGCCGCGCTTGCAAAAGATCGAACCCACGCCGGGTCCCATCGCGGAAGAGGAACTTCTCCGCCTTGTCGCCAGCCTGGAGCGAGGCAGCGAACATCCGCTGGCCCAGGCCATCGTCAAGAGTGCCGAGGAGCGCGGACTGCCGCTGGCGAGCGCCCGGGAGTTTCGCTCGCTCACCGGCAAAGGAGTGATCGGCGAAGTGGAAGGCCACAAGATCGCGGTCGGCAATCTCGCCCTGTGCGTCGATCAGGGTATCGGCACGGACGGCCTGGCAGCGCGTCTGGAGGGCCTGCAAGCCGAGGGAGCCACGGTGATGCTGGCCGCTGTCGATGGCCGGTACGCGGGGCTGTTCGTCGTCGCGGACCCGATCCGGAAGAGTACCCCCGAAGCGATCCGGCTGCTCCGCGAGGAAGGCATCCGCATCGTCATGCTCACCGGCGATAGCCGCACGACTGCCTGGGCCGTCGCCAGGCAACTCGGCATCGACGAGGTCCATGCCGAGTTGCTGCCGCGGCAGAAGGTCGAGGTTATCAAGCAACTTCAGGGAGAGGGACGGATGGTCGTCATGGCAGGAGACGGGATCAATGACGCTCCCGCTCTGGCGCAAGCGCAGGTCGGCATCGCGATGGGGACGGGGACCGATGTGGCAATGGAGAGTGCTGGCGTCACGCTGGTGCAGGGCGACCTCCGCGCCATCGTGCGGGCGCGGCGGCTCAGCCATGCGACAATGCGAAACATCCGGCAGAACCTGTTCCTGGCCTTCGTGTACAATGCCCTCACTGTGCCGGTCGCCGCGGGACTGCTCTACCCGTTGTTTGGTATCCTCATCAGTCCGATCTGGGCCAGTGTGGCCATGAGTCTGAGTTCGCTGTCCGTGGTTGGCAACGCTCTGCGGCTGCGGCATGCCCGGTTGTAACGGATTGCCGCTTGCGGCTTAGCGGGCATTCCGCTCAGTGAGTTGCATTCTCTGTGTTCAGGAGAAAGTCCAATGAAGAACTGGTCCTGGCTGTTCGCTGTGGCAGCCCTAACCCTCGTGTGGAGCGTCCCGGGGAACGCCTGGGGAGCGGACAAGAAGGTGAATGTGCTGCGGACGCCCAACCACGGCATCCAGCCCCAGGCCGTGGTCGATGGCAATGGCGTTCTGCATCTCCTCTATTTCAAGGGAGATGCGGGTAAGGGCGATCTGTTCTACGTTCAACGGCAACCGGACAAGGACAGTTTCTCGGAGCCGATTCGCGTCAACAGTGAAGCTGGCAGCGCGATTGCCATTGGCACCATCCGCGGCGGCCAGATCGCTTTGGGGAAGGACCGCCGCGTTCACGTCGCCTGGAACGGCAGCAAAGGCACGGCCATGTTTTATTCTCGCCTCAACGAAGCCGGGACCGCCTTCGAGGCCCAGCGCAACCTGATGCGGTCCTCGGCCGTGCTGGACGGCGGCGGCTCGGTGGCGGCCGACAGCGAGGGCAACGTCTATGTAGTCTGGCATGGCGTCAAGATCGACGGACCCCGTGGCGAGGCCAACCGGCAAGTTTGGCTCGCCCGCTCCAGCGACGATGGCAAAACCTTCGCCGCCGAGGAACCGATCAATACGGAGGCGACCGGCGTCTGCGGCTGCTGCGCCTGTCGCGCCTTCGCGGACAGCAAGGGGGCGGTATTCGTCCTCTACCGCTCAGCGACGGAGAGCGTCAACCGCGACATCTACCTGCTCTCCTCGCAGGACAAGGGCAAGACCTTCCGGTCGGCCGTGGTCCACAAGTGGGAAGTGGGTGTTTGTCCGATGAGCAGTGAGTTCCTCATCGAGGGACCAGGCGGCGTGTTGGCGGCCTGGGACACTGGCGGGCAGGTCTATTATGGGAGGGCGGATGGGCAAGTGAATTTCGGCAAGGCGAAGTTCCAGTCCGCGCCTGGAAGAGCGGAGGCTCGCAAGCACCCTGTCCTCGCCGTGAATGCCCGGGGTGAGACCCTGTTTGTCTGGACGGAGGGGACCGCCTGGCAGCGCGGCGGCGCCCTGGTCTGGCAGGTCTACGACAAGGACAGCAAGCTGGCCGGCGACAAGGGCCGAGTGGATCGCGGCATCCCGGTTTGGGGTCTGCCGGCAGCGGTGGCTCATCCGGATGGGAGTTTTACGATCGTCCACTGAGTTCCGGCCGGATCACCGGATAGCAGGAAGGGCCGGGTGGCAGGAAGCGCCCGGCCCTCCGCGTCTCGCCGCTCACTTCTTCTTGCGTGGATCGTCTTCGGGATTGACGTACTGGATCGACCAGGGTCCAGTGCCATGAAACTGCAGGACTGTTTCGCCTTTGGCCCAGACGAAGTGCTTCATGCCGGCCGGCCAGTGTCCGTAAGCGCCCGCCGCCATGACCTTCGTCTCCTTCTCATCGAACTTGTCTCCCATGCCGATGTTGAACGTACCTGAGATGACCGTGACCCGCTCGGTCTTGGGGTGCGTGTGCGGCGGCACGCGGTAGCCGTCCGGGAGCTTGACGCGGAAGACGAATGGCCCTTCCTTACCCGGGTTTCCCTCCAGCACGGCGATCATGGCCCCTTTCGGCAAGGAGGGCGGCCCCTCCTGCCACTTGAGCTTGTCGGCGGCGTACAGCTCGATGTCGCCCGCTTCCTTGTGTGCCGTGGCCGGCGGGTCGCTGTGGAGTGCCGCACACAGAACCAGACTGGCGATGGCTGCCAGGGTGGCGGCGGAAAGACCGATGCGCATGATGTACCTCCTCCTGAAGTTGCCCCGACGTACACGGAGCGAAAGCTATCTGTAATGTCACTCATCATGACGATACCAGCTGACTCTCTCGGGGAGTTCTGGGTTCCTGGTGATACCTCTGGGAGGGAGGATAAGGACTGCTTATCGCACTCGACGGGGGTTGGGATCCGCTGTCGGCGGGAAGGGATGTTATTACCTCGGCGAGAAAGAATCTCACTGGTAGCCGAAGTCGCCAGACTTCGGGTGCCTTGCTTGCCCGAAGTCTGGCG
>JBBSDR010000961.1:0-3803 GCA_038240465.1 Gemmatales bacterium | reverse complement strand
TCAGCTCAAGTGATCATTAGAGAATAATTCTGTCGGTTTCAGCGTGAACGGATACCCCGCCGGGAGCATCTCCCGAGAACGGAAAAAAGACTGCGATTCTTCTTGACTTCTGCTGGCTGGGTAATTAAGTTTTAACGTAATAGCTATTGATGTTTGTCAGTGAGTGGAAAGTCCAGGCTCAAAAAGTCGTCCAGGAACTTCTTCTCCCAAGCAGGGTGGGACCCGCGAAGGCACAAGAACTGCCTGGCGGGGTCAGAGACGATTGAACCCCGCAGAAACGAGAAGATTCCTTGTCCACTCTGGCTGATGCTGGCCTCTGAGGGGCAACAGGGTCGGGAACAAGCTGACTCTTCGTCAGGAGGGATTCAATGAAAGCGGGACATCCTCTGCTGAAACTGTTCGCGCTCGGCTACCTGCTCGTTTTGGTATGGGTCGGGGCACATCCAGACGTCCTTCGTCCGTCAGAGGTCGTCGGGGGCACCTGCGGTAGGAACTGCCAGAGTAGTTCCCCGAACCCGTGTTTCGGTGTGTGTAAGGACGCACCGAAGTTCTGTTCGTGTAATAGCGACGTATATGTTGGTTGTACGAAGTATCAGGATGTCTGCCCGACATTCGGGGCACTATGCAGCTCGGGTCCGGACAACTTCGGCTACAACTGCAAATGCACGATAAACAACTTCTGCCCCTGAGGGTGAAAGGAATTTGCTGGCGACGAGGAACTTTGTCCTGATTGACAATTGATCGCGCCTGCGCAAGACTATTTCCGAGACAATTGCCAGAGTTTCAATTCGGAATCACGCTTGGGCAGAATCCCCAAGTAGATCTCGGGTTCTCGGTCGCCGAGAACTCTGCTCCTTCTATTCTTTTGAGACCCGCGTGATGATCTGCACCTCTTCCTGCGGAGTTCCCACGCAATCGAATGCAAATGCGCTCCGCTTTCGACAACGAGCATGCCCGCAACAAGGGTGGTTGGCCGCGTACTTGTCGCCTGATCTGCTGCGGTGGGCAGGATTAATCCTGATCTCCTTCACGCAGACACTTTTATTCTCGCAGGGAACGGAGAGCAGTTCCAAAACTCAAGCACTCTTGAAAGGATGTCTCAAGACCCAATCGCAAGTTGATCGAGTGTCCATGCGCGTCGTCGCGGAAATCAAATGCTTGCATAGCGACCTCCAGAACCCAAGGAGTCCGCATCACCAGCGAGCCGAACTCTTTCTCCGGCGCGACCGGGATCGGCTCGATGTTGTCGGCAAAGTGGACAACCTTGACCGATCTCAGGAGTATTCCGATGTATATCGGAGTGTCAGTATCCCCTCGAGTTATTGTACATGGTCGCATTTACGTGACCAAGCGGACAAACCTCGCGTTGGGATGGCCTCACACCAGCACCCAGACTTCGACGGTGTTATCGGAAGTTATGAGAGGGGCGCAGCGCTCGACGGCTACCTTCGAGCTTCTGGTGGGAAACGGCTGGCGGAACTGGCACTCGAAGCCGGCAATGCGCATCTCCGTGGCCAAGAGGTGATCGATGGCAAGGCCTGTCACGTTGTTGAGGCTGCCCACCCTCAGTACGGGGCGATTACCCTGTGGCTCTCAGAGGAGGGTGGAGAGGTTCTCATGCGCAAGGCGAGATTCCTGAAGGGCGCTAATCACTTGGGCTATGATGGCCAGCCTTTGTCCAAGTCCCTCCTGGATCTGTACGACGGGGTTGTCGATAACGTCAAGTTCCGCAGTTTCGGCGAGGCGACCGTGCCAGTTTCGGGCCGATACACCTTTACGGCGGCCGGCAAGTTGTACAATGGCAAGGGAACCATGGAATGCAGTTATGTGCGAACTGAGATAGACCCAAATCCTTCATTTGAGGGAACAGACGCATTCATCATTGACCTCCCCAATGGATCTCCTGTCACTAATCTTGACGATCGGGACTCCGGCGTCGCATACGTCTGGAGTGATGGCAAGATCGTTCCGGCCAGCGACTATGTAGCCGCGAACGCGACTTTCAACTGGGGAGCTAATAAAGGGCGTCTCATTGCGGCGTTAGCGATTGCCGCGCTTCTCCTCGCGACCGGGGCATTTCTCTGGCTCAAGCGGCGCCAGCCGCCTGAAAAGAAGATGCCGGCAACAACTTGAGGTCACCAGCCCCCAGATGACACGACGCCTGAATATGGCTCTGCGCTTCTCGCTTGGACGTTTTCATCCATGTCCTTTCGCGAGTCTGATCGCGTTTGCCCTTTTGTCCGCTTCGCTCGAAGGAGGGCACGCTGGGGAAAGTACCGCACAACCATCCCCGACGACGGTGAAATTGCCTGCGCGAGAGCGGCCGGCTTACTGTGGAGTTCAGGGTCTTTACCGTGCGATGCATGCCTTGGGGAGGCACGTCTCCTTCGTGGACCTTGTCAAACCAGAGTATATTAGTTCGCGGAGCGGGAGTTCTCTCGAGGATCTTGCCCGCGCCGCCAGGGACTTTGGAGTCCATGCAGAGGCCCGCGCGGGGATGACCTGCGCCATGCTCTCTCACCTCGATTGTCCCATATTGTTGCACGTCAAATCCGCCCTCGGCCGTGAGCAATACCTGCACTGGGTGCTGTTCATGGGTGTTGAAGATGGACAAGCGAGGATTTATGACGGCAGCAAAGACGCAGAACTGACGGACTTTGAAGAGTTGGCCGCCCGGTGGGATGGCATCGGCCTGTTGATCTCCACTGCGCCGATCAATCACGGAACCCTGGCGCTTTCGCAATTTGCGAACTATGCGATGTACCTCGGCCTGGGCGTCCTTCTCATTGGGGCGGCTTCTCGGCTTCACCGACGGATGGATGCAACCCCGATTTCGACCTGGCGGGGCGGCTTCGCTCGCTGTGCCAAAGAAGCGTGCCTCCTGTTAGTCCTCACGCTTCTTGCTGGTCTTCTCGGTCGAGTCCTCTTAACGGGTGCAGTCCCTTCTTATCCAGCAGCGGTCACGGCCATTCAAGACGCGCACCTGGAGGACTTTCTTCCGAAAGTGCGCTCGGAATACGTCGCAAAGATGATCGCGGACCCTACAGTTACGTTTGTTGATTCCCGTTATCCCACTTCATCGGCTCCCGAAGGGCTCCCCCATGCAATCACTCTTCGACCGGATTTGAGCGAGGAGCAGTGCCTTGAAGGGATGGCCGGCATTCCCAAGAGCAACCGAGTGGTCGTTTACTGGCAGACCAGGGTCGGCAAAAAGGAGTGTTCCAACAGTGTGACCATCGCCCGAAAGCTCCTTGCCGTCGGATACGAGAACATTCTCCTGTATGAGGAGGGCCTCGACGGATGGAGGGAGTTCCAACGAAGCCGCGGCAACTGAAATGACGCACGCCTGGAAGTTGATGACAATCAGGTGCAGTTATGGCAAAGAAGACCCCGTGCCTGTGGGACATTATGAATGCAAGCATCCGGCTTGTCCTCGGCGGTCTCTTCGTCTGGAGTAGTGCTACCAAGTTCCGGCAGGTCTACGATTTTCTATCGACCGTCTACGATTATGAGCTGGTGACTCCGGCGTGGGGAGTATTGCTTGCCGCTGCAATTCCCTGGATGGAGTGTGCCATCGGTGTAAGCCTCATTACCGGCCTTCTGGAACGCGGGGCGCTCTTGCTCAGCGTCTTCCTCCTTTCCCTGTTTGCCTTGGCCGAACTCTCGGTCCTGTCGCGCGGGTTGGAAGTCGCCTGTGGTTGCTTCGGCAAGGGGCAAGCGCCGATCACCCCACCGGATGCGCTTCGCACCCTGGCAATGCTGGCAGCAGCCGTCTTCGGCCTGCTCTGTTCGCTCGCTTGTTC
>JBBSDR010000960.1:0-3806 GCA_038240465.1 Gemmatales bacterium | reverse complement strand
CCCCGGTTTCTTTCTCCGAACCGGGTCATTACTGACCCCGCTCGCCTTGTGCGGACAGAATCCGGCGGGCTGCCTCGTGAACGTGTCCATTGCTGGCGAGGACGTCGGGCCGATGAATCGTGGCCGTGCCGTCCCAGTCGGTGAAGAGTCCGCCGGCTTCCTCGACGAGGACCTTGACAGCTGCAACGTCCCAGCACTTGACGCCATGCTCGGCCATCACCTCGCCGGATCCTTGCGCCACCAGCACGAAGCCATAGAAGTCGCCGAAGCCGCGCTGGCGTTCTGTCTGCCGCGCCAGTTCCATGAACTCGCGTTCCTTCTTCGCCTTGATGAACCAGGAAATGCTCGAGTAGAACAGCAGCGATTTGTTGAGCGCCGTGACGTCCGAGACCCGGATGCGCTGGCCGTTTCGGAAGGCACCCTCGCCCCGCAGTGCATGATAGGTCGTCTGCATCGTCGGCACATCGACCACGCCGGCAATCTGTTCGCCTCGATACTCCAGGCCGACGAGAGTGGCCCAGATGGGGATGCCGCGGACAAAGCTGCGGGTGCCGTCGATGGGATCGATGATCCAGCGGAAGCCGCTCGTGCCGGACTGCTCGCCGGATTCCTCGCCGAGGAAGCCATCATCGGGGAATCGGGAGAGAAGGTGGGAACGGAGTTGCTGTTCCGTCTCGCGGTCGGCAATGGTGACGGGACTCTGATCGTGCTTCCACTCGACGGTGACCGATTCGCTGAAATAGCGGAGGGCAAGTTGGCCTGCCTGCTGCGCCGCCTCGATGGCCGACTCGTGTCGCGCTTTCCATTCGGGATTCATGAACGCGCTAGCTCCGCTTCCAGGGATGAGGAACGCTCCCAGAATGATATAGCGGAACCGGACGCCCTGCGATCTCTTCGCTCAGCGAGCCGTGGATTCCAGGGGCTGCGGAGACTGGCCGGGCGTCACGAAATACTCGCCGTCCGCGAAGGTGTGACAGGTGAAAAAGTCACACTCCGAACAGGAGAACTGCTCCCGCTCCGGCCGTCGGGTGCGAAAGACGCAATGCTTGCCGCCACACCAGGGACAACCCTGATGCCGTTCAACGTGGCATCGGGTCGCCTTCTCAAACCAGGCTGCCGCGATCTGTTCCGCTTCGTCCCACATCGCCTCGGCCCTCGCCTCACGAGTGTCAATCTTGGAGTTGGAGCGAACTCGCTCTGGGGAGCCTAGCATATTTTCTTGCTGCTTGTTACGGACCGGGCGGGCGAGTAACATGCAAAGAATGCCGCTCGCGGCGTGGCAGCGGTAAATCGCCGCACCACGAACGGCAACCCCGCCGAGATGCCTTCATGCCTGTCCGTCCCGCCATTCTTCTGTGCCTGCTCACAGCTGCATTCTCGCCGGCGGCAGACATCGTTCTGACTCCGGCCGACAGCACCCTGCGCGGCCCTGAAGCCCGGCAACGGCTGCTTGTGACCGGTATGAAGGATGGCCGTCCGGCCGATCTGACGCGTGAGGCTCGCTTCCGCTCCGAATCGCCTGCGATCCTGACTGTCAGCCCCGAGGGAATTGTCCGTCCGGCCGCGGATGGACGAGGCACCATTGTCGCGACGGTTGGCCCGATGGAGGCGCGCGCCAGTTTTCAGGTGCGCGACAGCCAGCGTCCGCGCCCGGTCACCCTGGAGCGCGACGTGCTGCCGGTGCTGACGCGGGCTGGCTGCAATGCGGGCGCCTGTCATGGCAAGCAGCGCGGCCAGGGAGGGTTCCAGTTGTCGCTGCTCGGCTTCGATCCCGACTTCGACCAGGCAGCCCTGACGCGCGAGGCGCGCGGCCGGCGCATCTTTCCCGCCGCTCCCGCGCGCAGCCTGCTCCTGATGAAGCCGACAGCCGAGATTCCGCACGGAGGCGGCAGACGTCTCCAGCCGGGCAGCGATGCCTATAACGTCCTGCTGCGCTGGATCGAGAGCGGCACGCCGCGCAAGGTTGCGGGCGATTCCGTCCTCGAACGGCTGAGCATCGAACCGGGCGAACGGCTGCTGGCACACGGCGAAGAGCAGCAGATGAGCGTCAGCGCCCACTTCTCTGACGGCAGCCGTGAAGACGTGACGCACCTGGCTGCGTTCCAGTCGAGCGAAAGCGTCCTGGCCTCGGTCAACGCGACGGGCCTGGTCAAGGCGGGACCGGTGCCGGGCGAGGCGGCCATTGTGGCCCGGTTCAAGGAGAAGTTCGCCATTGCTTCCGTTCTCATTCCGCGAACCGAGGCCGTTCCGGTGGAATTGTATGCGAAACTGCCGCGAAACAACTTCATCGACGGGCTGGTTTGGGAGCGCCTGCGCCGCCTCAACCTGACGCCGTCGGAGCAGGCCGGCGACGCGACTTTCTTGCGTCGCGCTCATCTCGACATCATTGGCACCCTGCCGTCTCCCGATGAGGTGAGGAACTTCCTCGCCGATACACGGCGGGACAAGCGAACGCGATTGATTGAGGCCCTGCTGGCGCGGCCGGAGTATGCCGACCTGTGGGCCAACAAGTGGGCCGACCTGCTGCGGCCAAATCCCTATCGCGTCGGCATCAAGGCCGTCTACAACCTCGACGCCTGGCTGCGGCAGAGCTTCCGCGACAACAAGCCTCACGACCGCTTCGTCCGCGAGTTGATCACGGCGAAGGGATCGACGTTCCGCGATGGGGCCGTCGTCTTCTTCCGCGACCGCCGGGAGCCGGACGAGATCACGACTTCGGTCAGCCAACTGTTTCTCGGCATCCGTCTCGAATGCGCCAAATGCCATCATCATCCGTTCGAGATCTGGGGCCAGGACGACTTCTACAGTTTCGCCGCCTATTTTGGCCGGCTCGGCCGCAAGGGCGTCGGCATCTCGCCGCCCATCTCGGGCAGCGAGGAAATCGTCTTCAGCGGCAAGACCGGCAGCGTCTCGCATCCGGGGACCGGCAAGGTGATGAGCGCGCGGCCGCTCTTCGGAACGGCTCCCGTCGATGATGAACGCGATCCGCGCGAGGCGCTGGCCGACTGGGTCACGTCGAAGGACAATCCCTATTTTGCCCGTGTGGTCGTCAATCGCATCTGGGCCGACCTGATGGGGCGCGGACTCGTCGAGCCGGTTGACGATCTGCGCGCGACCAATCCGCCGAGCAACGCCGCCCTGCTCGACGCCCTGGCCGACGATTTCCGCAAGAATGGCCACGACGTCAAGAAGCTGATCCGGACCATCGCGACCTCGTATGTCTATGGCCTGAGTACGAAGCCGATGCCGGCCAATGCGCTCGATGGCCGGCATCATGCCCGCGCCTATCGTCAGCGGCTGAGGGCAGAAGTGCTGCTCGACGCGGTGTGTGACATTACCGGCGTACCGGAGACGTTTGCGGCGATGCCGCCGGGGTCGCGTGCCTCGCAGTTGTGGACCTATCGCTCGCAATCGCTGTTCCTCGACAGTTTCGGCCGGCCCGATCCGAATCAGGATCCGCCCTGCGAACGCACTACTGATACGACAGTCGTTCAGGCGCTGCATCTGATGAACGCTCCCGGGCTGCATGCGAAGGTGACGAGCGATGCGTGACGTGCGGCGAAGCTGGCGGCGAGCGGGAAATCGGTGCGGGAAATTGTCGAGGAACTGTATCTGCTGGTTTACGCACGGTTGCCGGTCGAGGACGAATTCAAGGTCGGCGAGCGTGTGTTCGCGCGTGCCAACGTCAGCCGGCGTCAGGCGGTCGAAGACCTGATGTGGGCGCTGCTGAACACGCCGGAGTTTGTGTTTCGGGATTGACGCCGCGCGGTTAGCCGCGACGCGGAGTCTTCGGAGCGGAGCGTGTG
>JBBSDR010000959.1:0-3816 GCA_038240465.1 Gemmatales bacterium | reverse complement strand
TGACAGGAGGAAATCCGCCTCGTCCTCTGGTATCCAAACAGCGCTCCGCCCGGACAAGCCGGGCGGCGGCGAGGAGGGAGAAGGACATCGGCCCTCTGGTATCCAAACAGCGCTCCGCCCGGACAAGCCGGGCGGCGGCGACAGAGCTTCTGTGATTCACTTTCATGCCGGGGTAATATCGTCCCGAAGAGTAAATGCCGCTTGCGGCTCAGCGGGCGGTCCGCTAAGCCGCAAGCGGCAACCCGTTATTTCGCCGTCGGTCCCAAGTCCGTTCTGCATCCTCGACGAACTCGATGCCGCCCTTGACGAGGCGAACATCAGCTAAGGTTCACGAAACCTTGCGGATGCCGACAAACGAAGGGAAACGAGGTACGCCGCCATCGGACAACTCCTGATAGCGGAAAGTGATGAAACTGCCGATCGCTGGCGGCGCGGAGCGCTCGGCATCGGTGAAGCCCGTGCCGACGGAGAAGCGAGTCCCATTGGACAGTTCGACGGACAGGGCGCCGAGCCGGCCCTTGTGCTTGCCCTTGCCCGGCTCGTGACCGATGACCTTCGCCTCCGCATCGTGGAACGTCTTGACTTTCAACAGCGTCGATGAGCGGCCCTTCTCGTAGCGCGATCCCGGCTGGCGCAGCATCAGTCCCTCGCCGCCCAGCGCCTCGACTCGAGTCAGTTCCTTGCGCACATGATCGAGATCGCGACAGAGTTCGTGAGCGAGGGCCAGGACATGGGGTTTCGCGATCTTCACGACGAGATCGCGGCAGAACGTCATCCGGGCCTCGAAGGCGGAGTCCTGAGCCGGCGCGTCGAAGACCAGATAGCGAACCTCTTTCCACAACTCGCTCTTGTCCTGACGGCGGACGATGCTGACGGTGCGCTGAAACTTCTTGCGGTCGATCCACAGTTCGCCGTCGAGCGGTGTGTCCGGCAGTCCGGCGAGGAACCAGTCGGGCGCATGATAGACGTTGCCCTGGCGCGACAGGAACTGCTTGCCGTCCCAGAACGCGCGGACGCCGTCGAGTTTCTCGCTCATCCACCAGCCGCGCAGGTCGCGTTGGTTGTCCCAACTCTCGGCGAGCAGAACAGTCGGCGTCGTATCCCTGGCCGTGCCGGCTGCCGCCTTGACGGGAGTCGCGGGGACGGCGCTGCCGATGCGCGCCTCCTCGGCCTCGTCGCCGCGCAACAGGCGCAGATGTTTGCAAGTGCGCCGCTCGATGGGCAGCGACTGATTGCGCCAGGCGGGACAGGTGCAGGAATAGACGCCGCCCACGTTCTTGAGCGCGTAGGGCTTGCTGCCGGAACCCTGCATCTGAGTCGATTCACCGTCTGCCAGATCAGGCATGGGACACCTCTCGATTGAGGGACGCTTCTTTCCCAGAGTGTAACGTGAGGCGACGCGAGACTCCATCTCCGTAGTTCCGCGCCGCGATTCCACATTCCTGCGTTGACACGCCCAACGCTTCTCTTTTAGACTGTGCCTCGCTCTGGCGGACTCGGAACAGCAGAGCCCCCATCACTTGTTCCCATCTTTGACGTACCCTCGCATGTGGGCTTTGAACGCCGGAGTTCAACACGGTGCGCTTGCCGGAACAGGCGTGCCTTGGCGTAAGCGGGTTTTACGAAGAGGCCCCTGCACCTCGCCAGTCCATTTCACCACGATCGCACAAGGAGCCCCCTCATGCGACACGCTCCTGCTGTCCTCATGACCGCCCTGGTTTGGTTGTTCGTCCCGGCCCCCGCACAGGCCGCCTACATTCCCTGGAAGTACAGCTGGTCGCGCGACCATCCGATCATTTACTCGGATACCTCGACGACCAGTTACATCACGCTCACCGACGAGGCACTGGGAAAGGCAGCCGGGACCTCGGACGTCGTCGCCACCAACCTGAAAATTTTCAGCGACGCCGATCCGAACAAACCCGCTCCGTTCACCAACAAGGACTACACGCTGACGCTGTTTCTGCTCGATGTCCAGTCGGGCAAGCACGGCACGCTCGATTTCTCCGGCGTCCTCAACGGCGACATCTCGGAGTTCAGTTCCAACATTGAGAACACCTTCCTCGGCAAGACGAAACAGACCCTGGTGCTGGGCCAGCATCTGTACACGGTAACGATTGGCCCGTACACGCCGCCAGGGCCTCCCGGCTCAACCAATGCCGGGGCCATCTCCGCTCGGGCATCCGTCCATGTGGCGGACATTCAGAAGTCGCCAGAACCCGCAAGCATCGTCCTCGTCCTGTGCGGCTTGCCGGGCATCGGGTTTCATGTATGGCGGCGGCGCCGGCGTGAGACTTGAACGTCCTGCCGCTTGCGGCTTAGCGGTCTGCCCGCTGAGCCGCAAGCGGCGGACAATCAACCGAACAGCGTCTCGCCTGTCCCATTCGCGGTCAATTGTTGCAGCCGCCAGCGCAGCGCCGAGCAGCGCCGGGCTGTATCCTGGCGCTGGACCGCCAGTTCCAGCGCCTTGCGACTGCCCGCCAGCACCACCAGCTTTTTGCCGCGGGTCAGGCCCGTGTAGAGCAGGTTGCGCTGCAGCATGACGAAGTGCTGCGTGTGCAGCGGAATCACCACGGCGGGATACTCCGAACCCTGCGCTCGATGGATCGACAGCGCATAGGCCAGCGTCAACTCGTCCATCTCGGGAAAGTCGTAAGGCACCTCTCGGCCCTCGAAGTCGATCAGCAACTCCTGTTCGTCGAGATCGATGGCGCGCACCAGACCGATGTCGCCGTTGAATACTTCTTTTTGATAATTGTTCCGCGTCTGTAGTACCTTGTCGCCAACACGAAAGACGGTGCCGAATCGCTGGACTTCCGCCTGTCCGTGCGGCGGATTGAGGACGTCCTGGAGCCTGACGTTGAGTGCCTGCGTCCCCAGTTCGGTGCGGTTCATCGGCGTCAGTACCTGCACGTCGCGCAACGGGTCGAGACCGAATCGCTTTGGGATGCGTTCGCGGACCATGGTGATGATGCGTTCGACGATGGCGGCCGGCTCGTTCGCCTCGACGAAATAGAAGTCGCCGTTGCCGTGCGGCGCTGTCTCCGGCACCAGTCCCTCGTTGACCCGATGCGCCGCGCGCACGATCCAACTCTGCCCCGCTTGCCGAAAGACCTCCGTCAGCCGGGCCACGGGAATCACGTCCGAGCCGATCAGATCGCGCAGCACCATCCCCGGTCCCACGGATGGCAACTGATCGACGTCGCCCACCAGCACGACACACGTCCGATCCGGCACGGCGCGGAGCAGTTGATTCATCAGCACGACATCGACCATGGATGTCTCGTCGATGACGAGCAGATCGAAATCGAGACGATGCTCGCGGTCGCGCTTGAAGCCGCCCAGGGAGGGATCGAACTCGAGCAGTCGGTGGATCGTTTTCGCCTCACGTCCCGTCGTCTCGCTGAGGCGTTTCGCGGCCCGTCCGGTCGGCGCGCACAGCCCGCAGCGCAACCCTCGCCCCGAGAACAGTTCGAGGATGCCGCGAACCAGAGTCGTCTTGCCTACGCCCGGGCCGCCTGTGACGACGAGCAACTTCGACGTTGCCGCCCGCCGAAGGGCCTCGCGCTGTCCTTCCGCGAGTTCCAGCCCCATCTGCTGCTCAACGTTCTTCACGGCAGTTTCAACGTCGAGTCCCCGCAACGGATGAAGGCCGATACGAAGATTGCAGATGGCGCGGGCGACGCCCAACTCGGCGAGGAAGAGCGGCTTCAGATACAGCCACGGGGCATCAGGGGCGACATCCGAACTCCGACATCCGACATCCGAAACAGAGTCCTCTTCTATTCTTTCGGATTTCGGATTTCGGATTTCGGA
>JBBSDR010000958.1:0-3817 GCA_038240465.1 Gemmatales bacterium | reverse complement strand
TGCTTGACAAATCCCTTAACCGGATGCGTATGGGTCAGTAATGACCCCGGTTTGTGGCGAGCGGGGTCAGTAATGACCCCGGTTTGTGGCGAGCGGAGTCAGTAATGACCCCGGTAATTCGTCAAACCGGGGCCATTTCTGGCCCCGCTCGCCGGGCGAAGAGCTACTCGTAGGCGATGGCGTCGGTGATTGGCAGCCGCATGGCGTGGGCGGCGGGAGCCAGGCCGGCAAGCGTCGCACTCAGGATCGCCAGGGCGGCGATGACCGCGGTTTCCAGCCACGGAACGCGGACGGCAAACAGGAAGCCCGAATCCTCGAACACTTCAATCCGCACCCAGTACCACTCCAACGGCAATCCCAGGAGGATGCCCAGGGTCGTCCCAACCAGGCCAATTAGAACCGCCTCCGCCAGAACGGTGTGCATCACCTGCGGTCGCGTGGCGCCAACCGCGCGAAGCAAGCCCAACTCACGTTTTCGCCCCAGGACCGAAATCAACAGCGATGCCACCACCCCCAGCACGGCCACGATGGCGACCAGGAGCTGCTGGGTGTAGGCCAGACCGAAAACCTGACTGATCATCCGCAGATAACTGTCGCGAACCTCGTCGCGCGTCAGACCGATCAGCGCCTGCTTCGCACCCAGAGGCGATTTCTGCAGCCGATCGCGAATCGCCGCGGCATGCTCCCGTTCGCCGGGCGGCAAATACACGTCCCAGCCGCTCACGTCGTTGGCGCTGAAGTCATCCTTGCTCGATTCGCTATCGATCCACAGACTGCCGCGAATCCAGTTGTAATCGACGATGGTGCCGATGACGCGCCAGCGGTTGTTGCCTCTGCTTTCCAGGGTGATCGTGTCGCCGACGCGAACGCCGTGCATCAGGGCGAAGTTCTCGGAGATCACGACCGTTCCCGGTTCGTCGTGGAGGCGCCGCCACAACTCCAGATTGGGATCATCGGGATTGCGCTCGCTGTTGGAGCGATAGTGTTCCAGGGCGTCGATCAGGATCATCAAAATGACCGTGTCGTCTGCTTCGCTGTCCGGCGTGGACGAGGCCGAGTGGCGATTGGCCGTCCCCCAGTCGGGATAGCGATAGGAGAGACCGACCAGGCGTGTTCCAGCCGGAAACTGCTTCTTCAACTCTCCCTCAAGCCTTCGCGGCAACGGTCTCGTTTGCGCGTTGCCGGTCGCGGCCCCGCTGGAGGCGACGTAGAGATCGGCCTTGATCGTGGCATCGATCCAGTCGCGATAGGCTTCCTCATTGCTCTTGATCATCCCGGCCGTCCCCATCGTCAGGGCCACGCCGGCGGTCATGGCGGCGATGACCAGGCCGGTTCGCCCGGGGCTGCGCACCAGGTTATCCACGGCGAGCCGGCTCTCGATCGGCGACCAGTTTCGTGTTGTTCGCTGCACAAACCGATTCAGCAGCGCGGCGAGGGAAGGCGTCAGCAGCAGCGAACCGAGCATGAGAGGGAACAGGCCGAGGATAGTACCCTGGGACTCGGGGAGGTACTGCTTCAACACGACCGGAGCGGCCCCGAGGATGAGCAATGCGTATCCGGCAGCGACCCGGACCAGACCGAAGATGCCCTTCTGAGGCGGAGAGCGGCGAACGGCGTCCGCGGGTTCCTCGGCGGCGGCGCGCGAGGCGGGGATCACCGCGGCCAGCATCGCCATGGCCAGTCCGCCCAGCGCAGCTCTCCCAAGTAACTGAGCGCTCAGGCGAATTTCACTGTCCTGGATCGGCCGATTGATGCCTCCCAGAATCTCCCCGATCGGGCCAAGGAGAAGGTGAGCCAGAGCGAACCCCAAAGGCAAACCGACCAGCGAGCCGGCGATTCCTTGCACCAGTGCCTCGCCGAGGAACAGCAATCGAACCTGCGAACGAGACGCGCCGACCGAGCGCAGGATGCCGATGTCGTGGCGTCGCTCGGCCACGCTGACCGACATGGCATTGTAAACGAGAAACAGGCCGACGACGAGCGCGCCGAAGCCACACTGGCGAAACCCGGACTCCAGTCCCTTGAGGACGTGCCGCAGCCGGCGATCCTGGTCCTCGCCGGTCTGGAACTTGGCCTGGGAGCCATACCGTTCGCGCGCCTGCGCCAGCACTTCCTGGCGGTCGGCGTCGGGCTTCAGATGGATGTCGAGGCGAATGACCCGGCCGGGCTGTCCGAGAAGCCGGGCCGCTGACTTCCAATCCATCAGCACGGCCTGTCCACCGAGCGTCGCCGCTGGTCCCGTGGCGCGAATCTTGCCCACCACTTCGACCGGAAGCCGCTGATCGTTCGAGACGACGACGAAGTGCTTCTGATGTTCGAGGACGTCGGTATCGAGCTGTTCGCCGACAAGGACCGGCGTCCGCAGGACCGTCCGGCTCCAGGCCCAGCGTCCGAGGTTCCGCATGATGGGCGGCAGGATATCGCCGGCCCGGTCGGGAATGTAGTTCTTGAAACCGTCGAACCATTCGCGGCCCTTCTCGAGCAGCAATCCGCGCCGCAGCGCCTCCCGATCGACTTCCACCAGTTCAATCTGACGTTCGCCGAGGGGATCGTGGTTGTCGTCTTTTTCCGGCAACCGCAGCCCGATCAGGACCGCTTCCGCCGGCGGCCGCAGTTGTCCCACTGCATGACTGGTATCCTCACGGACAACGTTGACGTTCTCGATGATGATGGGTTCGACGTGGTCGATACCCGGCACCTCGTTTTGCAAGCGCGGACCGAGGGAGGCGTCGAGGAAGCGGGTCGCGTTATTGGTGGCGTAGATGTCGGCCTCGCCGCTGCGCGGCGTGGCGGCCTGGCGCAGAGAGCGAGTGACGGAATCGTAAAGTGCCTCGGTAGTTACCCAGGCCGCGACGCCCAGGGCAATACTGGCGACGACCAGCCCCGCGCGTACCCAGTGCTTCCACATGTAGCGAAGACTCAGAGTGCGAAACAGTTCGAGCATGGGTGCTATTCTTGACCAGCCCGAAGCGCAAGCGAGGGGAGTGTCGCATCTCGGGGTTGCGCATCGAGTACGTTATTGGTCTCGTTTTCGATCAGTCCGTCGCGGATGTGGATGATCCGGTCGCCGTACGAGGCTGCCTGGAGGTCGTGAGTGACCATGACCACGGCGCGCTTGCCCTTCTCGGGCAACTCGCGCAGCAGGGCGAGAATCTGCTTGCTGGACGCCGAGTCGAGGTTGCCGGTCGGCTCGTCGCACAGGATGGCTTCCGGTTCGGACACCAGCGCCCGAGCGACAGCCACGCGCTGCATCTCGCCGCCGGACATCTCGTCGGGAAAGTGATCGGCGCGATGAGCCAGGCCAACACGTTCGAGAGCGGTCAAAGCAAGCTCGCGCGAATAACGCCGGCGCTGGCCGCCGAGCAGCAGCGGCAGGGCGACGTTCTCGACGGCAGTGAGGGTGGCCAGCAAGTTGAAGAACTGAAAGACAAAGCCGACACTGTTTCGTCGCAGCAGCGAGCGCTCGCGGTCCGACATCTTTTGCAGGTCTTGCCCCTGAAACAGGGCCTTGCCGCTCGTCGGTGTGTCGAGTGCGCCGAAGAGGTGCATCAAGGTCGATTTGCCGGAGCCGGACGGTCCCATGATGGAGACGAACTCGCCGCCCTCGATCCGCAGACTGACCCCGCGCAGCGCCTGGACGCAGCGCTGTCCTTGCTGGTAGATCTTCGTGACGTCGATGACTTCCATCATGGCCGTTTTGTCCGTTGTTACCAGCCCCGAGCGCCAGCGAGGGTGCTTCGCAAGCACCCCACGCTTTCGCTCGGGGGGGGTTACCGGGGCACGTGGGGAGTTTTTTGTAGCGAATCCGGTGCGGCTG
>JBBSDR010000957.1:0-3821 GCA_038240465.1 Gemmatales bacterium | reverse complement strand
GGTCGCGACGGCACTGGGCCGGATCGGTCCCGAAGCGAAGCCCGCCCTGCCAATGCTCGGCACCGCCCTCAAGGACGAGAGCGCGGACGTCCGCGCTGCCGTCGCCGAGGCGCTGGCGCGGATCGGTCCCACCGCCAGGGAAGTCCTCAAGAAGATGATCGACGCGCTGCGCGAGAGCAAGAACAAGGACGGACTCCGCGTGCGCGCCGGCTTGCTGGTTGCCCTGCAGCGCATCGGCCGGCCCGACGGCCTGGCCGCCGTTCCCGCTCTGATCGAGACGCTCGGCGAAACGGATTTGTCGGCCCTGTCGCTGGAGGAACGCCGTAAACTGGCCGAGGT
This sequence comes from Gemmatales bacterium, assembly GCA_038240465.1. Lineage (GTDB taxonomy): Bacteria > Planctomycetota > Planctomycetia > Gemmatales > Gemmataceae > JBBRIK01. The sequence continues at coordinate 3,482 of JBBSDR010000957.1, read as the reverse complement.
CCGCCGCCAGACGGTCGAGACGCTTGGCGTACTGGGCGACGTGGCCGCGCTCGACATGCTGAACAAGACCTTCAAGCAGGCCATGGAAAACAAGGACATTGACATGGCTCGGGCGGCAATCGTTGCCCTGACCCAACTGGCCGGCGACAAGAAAGCGCTCGTCCCCGTCCTGCTTCCCGCCGTCGCTCCGCCGGCGGATCGGCTGCAAGATCGTTTCGTTCGCTGCCATGCGATCCACACGCTCGGCCAACTCGGCAAGGAACTTGGCCCGGACAGCAAGACCACGGTGGAGAGCCTGGCCCGCTGCCTGACCGATAAGCTGAGCGAGGTGAAACTGGCGGCGACGCTTGCCCTGGGAGAACTGGGACTCGAAGTTGTCGGCGAGGCCGCGCCATCGATCATTTCCAAGCTGCAAGTGCTGAAAAAATCGACGGACAAACCGATCGTCGAGGCAGCGGACGCCGCGATCAAGCGGCTCGAGAAGAAGCCGTGATTCACGATATTTCGCCGCCGATTTCGCCGCTTCTGGCCGTCTGGCGATTGCTTCCGGCCGCCATGTGCGAGAGGATGAGAGAAACGAACAGCATCCTCGGGAGAGAAATCTGATGACAACACTCTTCCCTGAAATAACAATGGGTTCTTTGCGCCCCATCCAGGACGCGCTGGCCAAGCAGGTGATCGGCGACAACCCGATCGACCATCTCGCGTCAAAGATGCTGAAGATTGCCAGGCCCATCAGCGCCGTCGTCGGCCTCTTCGGCGACTGGTGGCAGTCGATTCAGGATCAGTTAGCCGAGGGTGTCAGCGGGTACGGCTTGCTATGCGAACTCGACGAATTTCTGTCTGTTCTTGAGAACGTTAAGCAGGTCATTTCCAGCTTGCAGGAGATTTCAACGTCCGTGGTGTCGGAGAAAATGCTTCTCACGGATGCCGCGCAGAACGCCCAAATCCTTCTCGCCAACGCTACCGCACTTCGGGAGCAAGTCTCCATCCCCGTCTCGCCGGAATTCCTTGAGCGTGCTTTGAAGGCAACGCCCCCGACAGACCCCGCTGAATACGAATCGCTCGATTCGATCCTTGCACGATTGCACTCAGGCGGCGACGTGTAAGGCGAGCGGCAGGTTCAAACATACCCGGTGGGACAGGCGTCTCGCCTGTCCGGACAGGCGAGACGCCTGTCCCACCGGGTAGTTCACCTCTTGCCGGTCGCCTAAGGGAGGGTGGCCCGTGCGCTACAGCCTGGATTTCGTATCCTCCGTCAAGAGTTACCTTCGCAACATCACGAGCCTGTCAAGGCAGGGACGGGTGAAGCTCTTTGCCAACTTGGATGCTTCCCTTCGGGACAAGGGCGACCGTCTGCGGGCCAATGCAGAGTTGCGGGTGGCTTCAGGATCGGACAATTTCTTCTGGGACCTCGTCATTCGGGACACGGACGGGGACGGTCAGATTCACACGTTCCGATTCGTCGTCAACGATGCGGCGGCGAAGTATGGTGTTCTCCGCGTCCTTGACGTTGAGGAAGTCAGCCGTTGACAGTCTGCCCGACTACATCAACGGGGAGACCGTCTTCGATGCCGACGGTGAGCCTGCCACGTCGCCGTCCGTTCGCTGCGGAAGTGAAATCGAAGCCAGTAAGATCGTGAACAGAGGGTCCGTCCTGCCAAGTGTCAGGGACACCTTTTCCAGAGGACAGCCTGCATGCTTTACGATATTTCGCCGCCGCTCAGCCCTCAACTGGCCGTCTGGCCGGGCGACACCCCGCTGCGGCGCGAGGTCCTTCTTGACTTCGCGCACGGCGACAATATCACGCTGTCGAGCCTTCATGCGACTGTCCATCTCGGCGCTCATGCCGATGATCCCAGTCACTACGGCAAGGACGCTCCGACGATCGATGAGCGGCCACTCGATCTCTATCTCGGACCCTGTCAGGTGATGCACGTGCCGGTTCCAGCCCGGACGCGCATCACACCGGCTCATCTTCCGTCGGCCATTCAGGCGCCGCGCCTGCTGCTGGCCACCGGCACCTTCCCCGATCCCCACATGTTCCGCGAGGATTTCGCCGCCCTGGCGCCAGAGTTGATGCACTTCCTGGCCGATGCTGGCGTCCGTCTGGTCGGACTCGATACGCCGAGCGTCGATCTGTTCGACTCGAAAGACTTGCCCTCGCATCATGCCGCGCTGGCGCGCGATCTTGCTCTGCTTGAGGGACTCATCCTGAAGGACGTGCCGGAGGGACTTTACGAGTTGATCGCCCTGCCGCTGTCGCTCGTTGGGTTCGATGCCAGTCCGGTCCGCGCCGTATTGCGGACGCTCTGAGCTGGGATCAACTCGCGGCGGGAAAGAGCTTCCGGAGCCGTGCGGCGGCTTCGACAAGCCGGCGCAGTTTCTCGAATGCCTCGTCGATGGTCGGCGGTTCGCCGGCATCCGGAGCGAAACCGCAGTCGGGGTTCAGGGCAATTCGCTCCGGTGCGATGATGGCCGCTCCCGCCGCGCCGAGGGACTCGATCTCCTCGACCGATTGCAAACGTTCGCCGCGGACATCGAGTACTCCCATGCCGACTCCCAGATGGGCAGGCAGCAAGAGCAGGTCGCTGACGTCGCCCGTTCCGGGATAGGCGAATTCGAGATTGACGCGGTCCACGCGGGCATCCTGCAAACGCGGCAGGATCGGGCGATAGTCGCCGCTGACGTCGCTTTGCCGTTTGTAGACGCTGTGACAGCAGTGCAGATGGACCTCAGCCCGCAATCCCTCGACCACGCGATTGATGGCCGACAGCGCTTCCGGGAATTGGCGGTCGATGTCCCAGTCGCGGCGCAGACGCTCGTCGTGGATCTCGCCCCCGGCCATCAAGTGCCGATCGCAGAAATACGTCAGGGCGGGGTCGTCGAGTTGGACGATGTCGATTCCTGCCTCGACGACGGCCTTCGCCTCGCGAGCCAGCACCTCCGCGAGATGCTCCAGGAAATGCTTCAATGTCGGATAGGCATCGCGGCTGTGGTCTTCGTGCCAGTAACGGACGGCAATCAGGAACGGGCTGGGCAGGGCGAACTTGGTCAGGCGATCGGTGTTCGCCGCGAGGAACATGGCATCATCGTCGAAGACCGATTCCGTCGCCTCCATCCGCCGCACGACGACTTCCGTGAGTTTCGTCTCGCCCTGGTGAACGAATTGCCGGCAGCGCTCGAAGCCGCCTACTCGAGTGAGAAATTCGCGGATGTACTGGGACCGCCGCCACTCGCCATCGCTGATAACGTCGAGACCGGCCTGCTCCTGCAAGCGGATCGCGAACATCACCAGATCGTCGAGGACACGCTTGAAGTGTCCGGCCGGCATCTCATGCCGTCTGGCCAGGACGTCGCGCACCAGGAGCGGCCGGGGCAGCGAGCCGATGACCTGGGTGAAGAAGAGCGGCAGTTGCTCGGTGCGAGGAGTCTTCACGGCTGCTTCCTGCCTGCGATCGTGTTTGGCGAGCCGAGCCGCG
>JBBSDR010000956.1:0-3826 GCA_038240465.1 Gemmatales bacterium | reverse complement strand
GCCATGTCGTTCAGAGCGTTCGCGAGCCGCTCCAGTTCGACTTCTCGGCACAAGTCCTGCGCCTGATGCGGCTGCTCTCCGGCGCTGAACTGCTCCAGATCAGCCGCGATGGCAAACCCGTCGGCACGCTCACCGTGGTCCCCGACGACCTACCGCCGCCCAGCGATGATCCCGACAATTTGCGTCTCGATGCGCGCGTCCTGGTCAATGGCGAGCCGTACCTGTGCAGCGGGGTCCGGCTGCGGCCGCCGCGCGAGGATCGCTCGCTGTACGTCCTCTATCCGGAATCGCTCTGGCGCGACGCCCTGTGGGAGGCGATCCGGCCCTCACTGCTGATCGGCGGCGGTCTCGGTCTCGCTGCCGTGGCCCTGGCGGCGGCGGTCGCGCAGTCGCTGACACGGCGCATCCAGGAACTGGAACGACGCACCCGACAGATCGCCTCGGGAGACTTCAGCCCGATGCCGTTGCCTCCGCGACACGACGAGATCCGCGACCTGGCTGCCTCGGTCAACGACATGGCCCAGCGTCTGGCCAGCCTTCAGGAGGCGATGCAGCGAAGCGAACGGCTACGGCTGCTAGGCCAGGTGTCCGGCGGCCTCGCGCATCAGTTGCGCAACGGCGTCCAGGGAGCGCGGCTGGCGGTGCAACTCCATCTGCGCGAGCTGGCACAAGGCACGGCGGACCCGGCCACACTCGACGTTGCCTTGCGGCAACTGACGCTGGTCGAGACCAACCTGAAGCGATTCCTCGACCTGGGCAGCCGCAAGCCCGGCGCCGTGCGGCCCTGCTCGCTGGCCGCCCTGGTCAGCGAGACGATATCGCTGGTGCAGCCGAAGTGCCGGCATGCTGGAATCGCCCTGCGCTGGCATGCTCCCGAACACGAGCGGACCATTCAGGGAGACAGTGGACAATTGCAGGAATTGTTCCTCAACATACTCAGCAACGGCGTCGAGGCGGCAGGACCCGGAGGCACGGTTGAAGTGCTGCTCACGGACGAAAACGGCAAGGCGGTAGTCGAGGTGAAAGACACGGGACCGGGACCGCCGCCCGAGATCGCCGCGCGACTGTTCGAGCCGTTCGTCACTGGCAAGTCGGAGGGTATCGGTCTGGGGCTAGCCGTTTCGCGACAGGTGGCGGAAGGTCATGACGGTCGTATCACCTGGACCAGACGTGACGGCTGGACCTGCTTCCGCATCGAGCTGGGAGACGTCCCTGGCGCAAGCGCGGATGTGGTAGGATAACGTATCCATGAGCAAACACATCCTGATCATCGACGACGAAGAAGCAGTCTGCTGGACCCTCGAACGAGCGCTGAGCCGGGAGGGACATCGCGTCGCCGTCGCTGCTTCCGTCGAGCAGGCCTGGCTCGCCATCGAACGCCACCCGCCCGATGCCATCGTTCTCGATGTGCGCCTGCCCGGCGTCGATGGGCTGACCGCCCTGGGACAGTTCCGCCAACAGATGCCCCACGTCCCCGTCATCGTCGTGACGGCTTTCGGCAACCTCGAAACAGCGGTTCGCGCCGTCGAGGGCGGCGCGTTCGACTATCTCACCAAGCCGTTCGATCTGTCGCAGGCCCTGACGACCATTGGCCGGGCCCTTGAGCGGGAGCCGGCGGGCGCGGAAGAACCGTCCGCGGAAGCGCAGCCGGACGGCGAACAGTTTGTCGGCCGTTCGCCCGCGATCCAGGCTGTTTTCAAGCGCATCGCCCTTGTCGCCGCTCATGATGCCTGTGTGCTGATTACCGGCGAGAGCGGCACCGGCAAGGAACTGGTCGCCCGCGCCCTGCATCGGCACAGCAAGCGCCGGCTTGGTCCTTTTCTGCCCGTCCACATCGCGGCGCTCAATCCGAACCTTGTCGAGAGCGAGTTGTTCGGCCACGTCAAGGGAGCGTTTACTGGCGCCAGCCAGTCGAGGCCCGGTCTGCTCGCTCTCGCGGATGGCGGCACGATCTTTCTCGACGAGGTGGCCGAGGTCCCGCTCAGCGTTCAGGTGAAACTGCTGCGCGTCCTGGAACACAATGAGGTCTTTCCTGTCGGCGCGACTCAGCCGCAGCCCTTGAACATCCGCGTCCTGGCGGCAACTCATCAGGACCTGTCGCGCCGGGTCGCCGAGGGGACCTTCCGGCACGATCTCTTCTTTCGATTGAACGTCTTCCAGGTGGAGTTGCCGGCATTACGGGAACGGCCCGACGACATTCCCCTGCTGGCGGAGCATTTCCTGGCTCGCTTCGGCGCTCGGTCGCGGACGCTGTCGCTCGAGACGGTGAAGTTCTTGCAATCGCTGCCGTGGCTGGGCAACGTCCGCGAGTTGCGAAACGCTCTGGAGCATGCGGCGATCGTGGCCCGCGGCGAGCCATTGCACAGGGAGCATTTTCCGCGCTTGACGAGCGAACTGGCGGCGACGAGTCCCGACGAGCAGGTGGCGGCGAGTGTGCGCAAGTGGGTCAGCGAGCGCGTGCGCGTCGCCGGCCGCGAGGCGCCAGTTGAGTTGTATCAAACCCTGCTTCGCTGTGTGGAACCGGCCTTGCTCGAAGAGGTGATGCGGCGCGTGCTGGACAATCGCTGGGTAGCGGCCCACTGGCTCGGCCTCAACCGGGCGACCGTGCGTAAGAAACTGAAGGAGTATGGCTTGACGTCGGTGACGGGCAACGGCCCGGAAGAAGAGGTGGACGAATGATTGTCGATTGCTCTTCTGGCAATCGACAATCATCAATCACCAATCATCAATTGTAACATCAGCCAGCGACGGTGACGCGATTGAGGAGGGCGCGGCCGCCGAGAGCGGGCCGGACGGCTTCTTGAGCCAACTGCTTGAGGTAGTAGCTAGACACTCGGCCGAGGATCATGACGCTCGATTCGGTCTCCTGGATGGTCAGCTTGCGCAAGGCGGCAAGGGGGCTGTGATCGAGGGCGTCACTGGCCCGGGACAGTTGTTGCACGACCGTGGGAGTCATTCGCAAGCTCCTTCTCTCGATTCCTGATCGGTCCGGCGGAAGGCGACGTCGAGCCGATTCCGCTCCACAAGGAAGAATGTCACGCTCCTCTCCCGGGGAGAGGAAGCAACGCAGTCATAGTCGGGGTGTGATTGGTGCTTGCCGATCCGACACATCCATGCTTCAGCAAATTATAGATGAACCGGCGAGATCAGGCACTCTCTTCGCGCCCACGCATCCGGTCGAGTCGCTCCACCTTCGATCATGCTAGCGCAGTCAAGATGCGAGATCAAGCAAAATTTGATGAAAAATGGATGTGAAAAATTACGCCCGGCGATGAGGGCGGCGATGGCGCATTCGATCCAGCGCCTGATTGAGCGAAGGCAGGTCGATTCCGAGAGCCTGAATGCCCGCCAGACAGTAGTCGCCCAGGCAGATTTTGCACGTTCCGCCCTCGCGCCCAACAATCCACGAGTCGCCCGTGAACCGCAAGTCGAGCAGCGAGGGTCGCACCATTCGCAGCAATCCCGGGCGACGTGCGGGAGATGGGGTTGAGGTGGTTAGCATCCTGACACCTGCGAGAAGAGATGATGTTGTACGAGTGTCTGCGCCACTCCTGTCGAATGAGAATTGACAATGCGAACGCGATGCCAGGACCGCGCCAGAAAAGGCAGCGACGCCTGTAAGTCCTTGGGACGATGGGAGTTGGCAGGACAAGCGTCCGCGGCGATAAGCGACCGGCCCTGTCGAACGACGAGGTCTATTGTTCGAGGATTACACAACAATCGGCCGGCAATGTGCTTTTTTCCCAGGGAGTGCCGAGCGGCAGAGAGGAATCGCCTCGTCCCTCAATTCCACCTGGCAACGTCGGCGCGGGCCTTGTGGAGTATC
>JBBSDR010000955.1:0-3830 GCA_038240465.1 Gemmatales bacterium | reverse complement strand
ATCCAGCGCGCGATGGAAGCTCGCCGTTGCGCATCGTCCGCCCAGCGAAACTGAGTCCGCCGCAGAAGGACATTGCCCGAACCCGGCGCATCGACCCGACAGAGGAGACGGCCCGACTCGCTCAGGAAGCTGACGGCCACGCCATGCTCGGCGCAGAGCTGGAGCGCGCTGGGCGTCACATGAACGGAGCTGAACAGGGCCACGCCATCCAGGCCATGAATGGGCACCGTCAGCCGGCACTGGCGTTCGACGAAGACACGCAGCGTCAGATGATCGCGCCGCAGCGACGCTCCGCGTGTGACGACATAGAGCGTATTGAGTTGCACGTCCACGAAGTTCCTCCTTTGTTGCCTCAGCCGGTTTCAATCCGCCCCCGAGCCGCTGCCCAGGGGAAACACGAGCGCTACGGGGTGGTAAAGAGCTGGAGAGCGAAGCGCCGGCAGCGTTCCGCGTCCGCGGTCAGCTCGGGCAGACAGGCCGCGTTGACGGAGCATTCCTTGCAGCGGCGATCGTTGATCGGGGGCGGCGTGACTCCCGAGGCGAGCAGTTCGTGCAGCCGGACCGCCGTTTCCTCCGTCTTCCGGCGCAGCGCCGCGTCGAAGAGGACTTCACGACGGCGTTTGGATCGAAGGTGAAAGATCGCTCCCGCCGGCACCTCGACGCCGAGCATTTCTTCAAGACACATCGCCTGGGCGCACAATTGAACGTCGTCATTGTCCCAGCGCCGCCGTCGTCCCTTCTTGTACTCGACGGGGAATGGCTGCGGCCGGAACTCGACCAGATCGGCCACGCCAACGATTCGCAGCCGATGCGAAGACAGCCAGAGACCGCGAACCGAACGCACGCCGCCTTCGTTCTCGCTGTCTGCCGGCGAGGCATGAACGCGGCGGTGAGAGTGCGTGCCTTCGACGGTGTGGACGTTATCGATCCACACTCCTTCAATGCGCAGCAAGGCGCAACGGCGCGGACAGAAAAGCAGATGATTCAGAGCGGAAAGCGGCGGATACTCGTCGGCTTCCATGAAATGCCCTCATGAGAGGAAAGCAGAGCGCGGCGAGTGAGAGGACCGCCGCGCTCCGCCGGAGACAGATCATCCCACCTTGCGATGCAGGGTCACGCCCCCTGGCAGATTCGCGTCGTCGATGACGATCTTGCCCGCATAGTGTGCGAACTGACGCGGGGCAGCATCGTCACCGAGGGGGTCGGTGCGGATTCGATCGAAGAGCAGATGCGCAGGCGCGTTGCCGAGTGGCGACTCATGCTCGAACACATACAGTCCCCGCGTACTCATCAGGCCACGGCTGGCCGAGCGGTCAATCTCCCACATGAGGCCGGTGAGCGACTGCCAGAGCATGTCGAGATCGTCGGCGGAGAACCCGGTATCGCGGGCGAGGTAAGGATTGATGAATCCGTGACAGCGGTAGAGACCGTAGGGAATGGCGTTCTTTCGACCCATGGTGCCGGTGATGGAACCATCGTCCTTCGCCTGCTTGGCCGCGTCTTCCTCGGTGGTCACCGACTTCCTGGTGATGGCGAATTCCAGCGCCACGATGGGATCGATCGAGCGCGCGAACGTGATCTGCACGGGACCGCGCACCTGGCCGCAGTTCACCCCCGTTGTCATCACGGCCCCGAATGCCCGGATGTCGTAGAAGTTCTCGCACATCCACTTGCGCGCCCTGGTGGTCTTGCCGGCCTCGTCGCTGGCGACCTTGTCCTTGTCCTTTTTCTTCTCACCCGTCCCCAGGCCCAGCGCCTGATAGGCGCGCTGGTGTTGCAGGTTGAGGATGCGTTTCTCGTAGACGGCGTCCTGCGTCTGGAAGTACAACTCACAGCCCGGCTTGCCTTCACCGAGCAGCGCGACAGCATTGCGGATCTTGCGTTTCAGGCATCCATCAGTCACCAGCCCTTGCAGCGACTGCGGATCGGTGCGAGGCATGTTGCCGGCGTCGGGATCGCCGTTGGGGTTGCCGTCGCTCACGTCGAACAGCAGGACGAAGTCGTAGCGTCGGTCGATGATCGTACTCATGAAGGTGTCCTCCTCGGACGGGGTCTGGGGGATGCTCACTTCTTGGCGGATGCGGTTTCCTTGGCGGCCTTGCGTTCGGCCATCTCTTCGCGGCGTTTTGCTTTCTGGTGGTAGTAGCCGAGAGCAAAACGCCCCTGATCGATGAGGGACATTTGACCGCGCGGCGGGGCCGGCAGTTCGTGGGTGACTTCTTCCAGGAGTTTGTCGAGAGCGAAGTAAGCGGGCGCGTTGTCTCCCCGCAGTTTGCGAAGATGGTGCTGAGCGCCGGCATAGAGGCGGCCGAGGACCATCGCGGGAGCGGCGCTGAAGTTGCCGAAGAACTTGTCCACGACACTCGCGTTAATGTCTCCCAGCGCGGCACGCTGGATGTCCTCGAACACGGCCAGTAGTCGGCCGCAGATGTAGGCCGGATGCTTGTCATCAGGATTGAGAGTCTCGGTCACAGGAATGTTCCTCCGAAGCAGGGTGAGTTTGATCAGGGCCAGGCGAGCGGGGCGGAAACCATCGCCGCCCTCGGCATGCAACCGTCCCAGACACGCGGCCAGAATCGAATCGGGAAGAGGATCGCCCTTCAGGGCAGCTTGCAGCAGCCGCGTCGGCGTATCGGGCGAGACACGCTCCATTTCGAGAGCCGTCCCCAGCGCGAGTTGCCACAGAGGGAAGCGGCTGGACGGCTTGCCAGCGCCCTCTCTCGTCAGGTCCGCGATACGCAGGTCGGAGAACCAGCGCGCAAGGCTGGCCTGGATGGCTGGCAGCGGCGTTTCGAGGTAATCGCGGACGATGGCCCGAGCGGAATTGCCCGAAAGAGCCAGGAGATAGAAGTCATTAGCCTCCGAGACGGCGACCGACTCCATTCCCGCCCAGGCGCTGCCGACGAGTTTCTCCACCTGCGCCGGGTCGGGGGATTCGAGAAGCGCCATGAAGCTCGTGTCGGCCGCCTCGCGCGTCCAGAACAGGAACAGCACGTCGCCGATTTTCAGCTTCGTTTGGGGATTCCCCTTCAGCTTGTTGCCGATCAGAGCAGTCAGCGCGCGAAGGTAGCCGTCTGCGCCTGGGTAGCCGATGCTGGCGTTGGCCGCTCCGTCCAGGTCATAGCTCTGAAAGGCATCCTTGTCGAATGAGACGATACTGACGCCGGTTGGCAAGCCCCCCGGAATGCCGGAGAGCCGAATCGGGTGAGTGCGGGGTAACGGCCCCATCTCTCCCGTCACTTGACAGACTCCCTGTGGCCCGGCCTCCTGGCGTGCCACGGTCAGCGACTGAAAGAATTGCGTGTACCAGGCACGGACGGCGTCGCGATCCAGAATCGTCCTTCCTCGGTCGGGGTCCCAGGCGAAGGTACAGCGGTCGCTCACGCCCGGTTCCAGCTTCTCCACGTCCGTCTTGATCCGTGCTGCCGTTGCCATGTCCCCATTGAAGCAGCGGCCGAACCCTTGCACGGCTGTCAGAGCGGGATCCTTCGTGGCCTCCGCGGCTCGATCGATCTGTTCCCAGAACGAATCGCGGCTGCGGACGCTCTTGTCCTCGTCGCTGACTGGCAGCACTCGGGGGAGTGTATCCGCGAAGTAACGGGCAAACCCGGAGGAATTCGGAGAGCCATGCGGGCGCGGGACCGGTAGTTCCTGACCCTTGCCTTGCTGCGTCCTCGGCGGGGTGCCTTTCTTCTTGCTCTCGATCTGAATGGTCCCGCGCCGGTCCTGGATACCGAGATACTCGCCGTTCGCCCCCAACTGGACGACGAAGGGAATGGGGAGCGTCTCGAAGGCGATGTCGTCGAGCAGGTGTTCGCGGACCGCCAGTT
>JBBSDR010000954.1:0-3832 GCA_038240465.1 Gemmatales bacterium | reverse complement strand
GTCGTGGGCGGTGCTCACCCCAACCCGCGCCTCGATGACGGCAGTCCCATGCACCCCGTGGCATCTGCACATCCCACGACCCAGAGCGTCGAAGACCCCCGTTCCCACGCAGAGCGTGGGAACGAGGAAGGCTTCGGAGAGCAAGTGCTGGCGGTCCGCGAAAGCGGTTGTATAATACACCGTCATTCCGCTCTGTTCGCCCCGGACCCACAAGACGGCCACCTGGGAGACATCACTCATGCCGAGTCCGTTCCCCGGAATGAATCCCTTTCTCGAAGAAGAAACCCTCTGGCCGGAGTTCCAGCATCATCTCGTGCTATGCCTGTACCAGATCTTGCTGCCTGGCCTCGTCGATCGCTACCGGGCGCGCGTCGGCCAGCGCTGCTACGCTACCGAACAGGCCCTGTTCACCTCGATTATTCGCGAGGAACACAAGGAAGACTTCATCGAACTGCGCCAGCGCGGCGACGGCAAACTGATCACGCTGGTCGATATCGTCAGCCCGACCAACCGCACGACCGCGTCCGGCCGGCAAGCCTATCTCGACACTCGCAAGGAAGCGCGCGCCGGCGGGGCCAGCCTGGTCGAGATCGACCTCGTCCTGCAAGGCCAGCCGATGCTCGATTACTCGCGCGAGAACCTGCCGGAATGGGACTATGCCGTGACCGTGACGCGCTCAACGCAGCCGGAGCGACACGAGATTTATACGGCGACGTTGCAAAAGCGGCTGCCGCGTTTCCGCATGCCGCTGGCCGCCGACGACCGCGATACGGTCCTCGACCTGCACACCGCCTTCAGCCGCTGCTACGACCAGGCTGGCCTCGGGCCGCGCATCGACTACCTGCGCGATCCCGCCACGAAGTTGACCGACGCGCATCGGGCGTATCTCGCGCAACTGCTGCGTGAGACGAAGCATCGCTGATTAGTGAATTGGTGAATTGGTGAATTTGTGGATTTGATCGGAACGGACATCCGTGAAGAGTCATCGTTCTGAACAAATCCACAAATTCACCAATTCACAAATCAACGGATGCGGACGAACTGCCCATAAACCTCCGCCACCTTCCCCTCCTTGACGTCGCCCTTGTGCAGCAGCAGACCATAGCGCAGTTTCAGGCTCTCTCCCTTCGCCAACTTGACGAGCTTGTCCTCTTTCGCGCCGGGAAAGGCGTTACGGCCAAAGGGGTTCGCCGCCATCAGACCGTAATCGCGGCTGTGCCAGCAAGCCGGCACGGGATTCTTCGGATGATCGAAAATCGTCACGCCGGCTGTCGGCAGGGTCTCGTCCTTGTCGCCGACGGGGCCGGAGTAATCGCTCCACTCCGAGCGCTGGCCCCAGATCGCCTTCATGCCCTGCTTGCCCTCCGCGTTGGTCAGCACGCCCTTGCCCTTCTTCTCCGTCATCGAGTCCGGCACACGCACACCGAACGAGCCTTCTTTCGTGTCGCCAAACGTCAGCGGACAGACGCTCGCCTTCAGCTCGATGTCGAAGACGAACAGGTAGCCGCCCTCGACCGGACGCAGCCGAATCGTGCGCGACTCGTCCAGCACCTTGACGTCATCGGCCGTGCGCCATTCGTTGAGGGTGACGATTACCGCCTCGCCCCTGGCGTCCTCGGCATTCACCTTGGCGCAGACGATCTTGCCGTGGCCGGCGGCTTCCGACCAGAAATCGACGCCCTTGACGCCCTTGATCTTGTGCTTGAGTTCGATGCCCTCGGGGATCACGTCGCCATGACAAAACCAGGCCGATTTCTGATGCGGATGATCGTCGGTCTCGCCCTTCGGCACCGGCACGCCGCGCGTCACTTTCAGGCCGCCAGGGGCGGCCAGCGGATAGAAGTACGGCTTGGCGACCTCGGGGCCGGTGTGATAGCGGGCTACGAGTTCCTTGCCGTCGCGAAAATCGACGTGCTTTTCGGCTACCTCACAGGTGACAACGTTCTTCTTGTCCTCGGCACGCACCACGGACAGCAGGCCCAGCACAGACGCGAGCAGGACCAGTCGCAATCGCTTCATGGAGAGTTCTCCCATTGGAGGCAGGGTCATCGCCGCGATATTCTACCGGAGCGCGCGAGCGCTTGACACATGGAACCGTGTTGCGGGGTAATGCTGGCGTCCGCGGGTCGCCCCCGCTCGCCGCCCTCAACGACAGGAGAGTCCCCCATGCGATTGCGAATGCTTCCTCTGCTTGCCCTGTTCGTCTTCGTGCCGGCGCTGGCCGCCGACGATAAACCGAAAAAACCGACGCTGACGCTGCGGCTGCCCGCGGTGGACGATCTCGCGGCCGATCTGCGCTATCTGGCCGAACAACTCGGCCGGGGTGAAGAGGCCATTCAGTTCGAGAAACTGCTCAAGTCAATGACCGGCGACAAGGGACTCGAAGGACTCGACCCGAAGAAGCCGATGGGCCTTTACGTCTACATTGGCGCCCTCGGCATCGACAGCGAGGTCGTGCTGATGCTGCCGATTGCCGATCAGCAGACCTTCCTCGACAGGCTGGCGGCCCTGGGCATCAAGCCAACCGAGGACAAGGGGCTGTACGAGTTCCAGCCGAAAGGTTCGCCATTCCCCGCCTTTTTCCGCTTCGCCAATGGCTACGTCTACGGCACCCTCCGCGAAAAAGAAGCCCTCAGCGACAAGAAACTGCTCAAGCCCGCCGCCGTCATCCCGCCCGGCGAGAAGGACACGTTCAGTCTCTCGCTCGACCTGACCGGCTTTCCGAAAGAGTTGCGCGGCACGCTCATCGGCCAGGTCGAACTGCGTCTGGCCGATCTCAAGGAGAAACTGCCCAACGAGACCAAGGCCCAAACGGACTTCCGCGGCACCGCCCTTGATGAGGCCGTTGGCTTGCTGAAGACCCTGCTGACCGACAGCGGCATGTTGACCCTGCGATTCAACGTCGATCGTCAGGCCGGCGACGTGTCGGTGTCGGTGGGGCTGTCGGGCCAGGAAGGCTCGCCGCTGGCCAAGTCGCTGGCCGAACTCGGCAAGACGAAGAGCGCCGTGGCCGGGCTGATGACCGATGATTCCGCCTTCGGCAATCGTCTCACCTACCAGTTGACCGAGGGCCTGCGCAAGAAACTCGCTCCGGTCGTTGACGAGGCCCTGGAGAAGTTGCTCGCCTCGACCAAGAACGAGGGCGAGAAAGAACTGATCAAGCCGCTGCTGGATGCGCTGGCGCCGTCCCTCAAGGAAGGCAAGCTCGACCTTGCCCTGGACATTCGCGGCCCGTCGGAGAAAAAACTGTACACCGCTGTTGCCGGGACGGGCGTCAAGAAAGGCGCCGACATCGAGAAGGCGCTCAAGGGGTTCGCCGAGAAACTGCCGGCCGAACTGAAGGAGAAAGTCAGCTTCGACGTCGCCAAGGCGGCCGGGGCCAACATTCATCGGCTCAACGTCGAGAAGGACCTGGACCCGGAATCGAAAAAGTTCGGCGGCGAGAACCCCGTCTATTTCGCCATCCGCGACGATGCCGTGTTCTTCAGCCTGGGCGAGGACGGCCTGGCCGCGTTGAAGGACGTTCTGGGAGTCAAAGCCAAGGTTGGTTCGGTGATGCGAATGGAAGTGTCGATGCTGCGGATGGCGCCGCTGATGGCCTTCCAGCAGAAGCACGCTCCCAAGGCTGTCGAGGAGGCATTCGCCAAGAACAAGGGCGGCGACAAGATGTTCATCACCCTCGAAGGCGGCAAGGAACTGCGTCTTCGCCTGGGCATCAAGGGGGCTTTTCTGCGCTTGATCTCCCTGCTCGACAAGGCGGAAAAGGAAGAGAAGAAGGACTGAGGATTCTACGGTTAGCCGCGACGCGAGTCTTCGAGCGGAGCGAGTGGCG
>JBBSDR010000953.1:0-3837 GCA_038240465.1 Gemmatales bacterium | reverse complement strand
GTCGGAACGGAGTATCTGGTCGGGTGAGATGGATCACTTTTCTTCGGTAGTCGTCGCTGACTTGCTTTTGTCCAGTGCCGTCAAGGTTACAACGGCCCAATCCTTGATGCGAGTCAGCAGGTGCTTTAACCGTCCTCGGTGCTGCGGATCCAGATCGGAACTCATTTCGCGGATTGATTCGGTGTTGCTTTCGAGGCTATAGCGTGCACTCCTCAACGCGAGGTACAGATCCTCGAAGGCACTTTTGCGGCCGGCGCTACGTACGGCCAGCGGAGTAGACTCGTCCAGAACCGTCGCCTCGGCTGTCCCCTCGCTGCCCTGCTCATGGACTGCGCCACTAGCGGCGGCCGGGCCTGCGATCTCTTCCGGCTCACCGCGGGTGTCAGTTGCGGCGTTGTCCCGCGTATCCAGGGGTTGGGCGTGGGATTCCTCGTCGGGGAGAACAGACTTTCGCTCTTCCTTGCGGCTCTGCTTTTTGCCTCCCGTTCCAATTTCGTTCGTCAGTTGCCCCATCGCGTCGGGCAGCGTCATTTGCCCGGCTTTCACCTTTTTGGCCAGGGCCGGGTTAACCTTGATTAGCTTCTTCGCATCCGTGACGTAGCGCGGGTTCGTGCCGAGCAGACGGGCTGCCTGGTCGCGGGACCGTCCCTTGGGGCCGTTCTCCGGCGTTCGTGGCATTTTTTCCACAAGCGCCTTCTTGTTGCCGCCAGCGGCCCGCTGCCGCGTCTTGGCCTGCTCCGCCAGCTGTTCCTCGATTTCGACGGCAAGGACAGCCAGCTGGCCGCTGTTCAGGTGCCGGCGGTGAATGTTCTTTGAGAGGACGAAGTTGAGGGGGTCAACCGAATCCTCCAAGGGGCGGATTTCCGGCTCAATCTCCAGCTCGCAGCAGGCGCGGTAGCGGTGCCGGCCGTCGAGGATCTTGCCTTCATAAGTCCGGATTGGCTCGATCTGGCCGTTGGCCTTGATGTCGTCCTTAAGCGCCTCGTATTCGGACTGGCTCATCTCGGGGATGAGCAGCGCCAGTTCGTGAGGCTGCAACTGCATGCCGGGGTGGGACTTGTTCGTCTTGGTCATGGTCGGTAACTCCTGTGAAAGGTGTGGAATTCGCAGTGCGACGATCGCACCATCCACAGGTTTACCGCTACCTTCGGGGTGGCGCCGGCTACTTGTCGGGTAGCAATTTGTTGAGGCGCCTAGAATTGCCAGTCGGGAGTCGGGGAGGGGTCATAGACGCAGGCCTGTCCTGGCGTTAGGAATAGTTTGATGTGCCGCCACACTTCCGGATGGATGCGTTTGATTCTGTTCAAAGCGTCACGAATGCACTTGCTGACGGCCTTGCGCGCTCGCTCGCGGGCGGTCCCGTCGCCCCGCCGGCGCCGGCCTTTGTGACCAGCTTGGGCCAGGATCCGATTGAATTCCTCGATGCCTCGCTCCGATTCTGCCACAAGACTTTCCAGCCCTTGGCTCTGGGCGTCGGCCAGGTGCTCTTTCAGGTGGGGCAGTACTCGCTCCCGGATGTCAGCCAGATCCTGGCTGGTATAAGTTGACCCCGTCTCCCCGCCGGGCTGATAGCTCGGCTCCTCGTCGTCTAGATATTTCTCCTTTTGCCAGTGGTCGAACGACCGTGCCGCCTGCGGCTGCTCCACGAAGCTGGTCAGATCGAGGGCGGATGACGCCTTGCCGGGCCTCTGTAGCAGAAGGGCAATGTATTGCATTCCCTTGGAATCCTGGACCAGCCGGGGAGGCGCCTGGTCGTCCCCCACCTCCCAGTAATCGCCCCTCCGTCGGAAGGTGTAGCGGTTGGGCCGCGGGTCTGGGCCCGTGTCGTCGACCCGCGGTTGGGGGAGCGGCCCGCCGGTTTCCAGCCGGACGCTCAAAAGGTTGGCATAGGCGCTGACCTCCGGCTCGAACCGGTGGCGGAACTTCCGCCTTACCTTGTGCCGGATCACCAACTCCTCGTAGAATTCACTCTCCAATGCGTCGTTGACCCGCTTTTGAAAGGCGAGCCAGAAGGATAGGCAGGGCCGGGCAAGCTCGCGCATCCGTTCGAGAGCAGTGATCAGGGTTGACTCGGCCGGGCTTCCTAGGAAGTCGAAGTAGGACAGGGACTCTGCCTGTTGCCCGTCCATTCCCCGTCTTCCGAATTCTGCAATGCCGCGGAGTGCATTCCCCAGGGTAACGTCCAAGCCAATACAAATCTCCACCTCGCAGTGCCCGATTAGTTGGAACAGGGCCGTTAATCCTCCAGGCATTTGTTCTGGTGCAGCACTGGTCAGTGCCATATTCCGGATGTCGTAGCCGAGGAAGGCCTGATCCACGCGGAGGAAGAACTCGGCGTCATCGGCTAGTAGTCCCTCAGTCAACACCGCCAGACAACGGGGCCAAAGGGATTTGACGTCACGACGAACCAGTGCCTCATGCACATGACTGAGAACCTTCAGCTTGAGGCTGAGCAGCCGCTCACGCCACGCTGCGATCCGCTGCCGATCCTCGGCGGTCAGAACACCGTGTAATGGAACGTGTGGGCAGTCGCAACCAGTGTATTCCGCCATACAGCAGCCGCGAAGTCCGTGCACGCGCTCCAGAACGTCATACACGAAGCAACGTAATCCTGGCCCGGTGACAGCCCCTCTTCGCTGCGGCGGACAACCGACGTCAGTTGTGAGCATCGGATAAAGGTTGCCCAGCCAGGCGGCTAGCCACAACGGAAAGCCGCTCGGCGCCGGGCTCATACCGGTGCGGATGACGGACGCTCGGTTCATCTCCAGATGGCGTATGAAGAATTGAATCTGTTCAGCCAG
The DNA here is from genome assembly GCA_038240465.1 of Gemmatales bacterium. GTDB lineage: Bacteria > Planctomycetota > Planctomycetia > Gemmatales > Gemmataceae > JBBRIK01. The sequence continues at coordinate 1,036 of JBBSDR010000953.1, read as the reverse complement.
TTCGCCAAGGGAGCATCCGGTTCTATCCCATCTGTGAAGCATGCGGGTTGCAAAGAGGCGCTGCATCAGCAGGCCTGGATCGTCGCACACAATGTGGTCCAGGGCAAGAAGAGGTTTGCGGCTCTTGATAGCTTCAAGAGGGATAGCAAGTCTCAGAATCAATGCAATGTCCGGATCGGCATGCGGAAAGGCGCCGCGCAGCTTCTCCAAGACCGCCGCGAGCCGGTCGGCCAATACTGCTGCCGCCTTCGCCGTCTCTAAATCAGGAGGCGAATCGGCCCACTCTTGGATGAGTTGACCAATTCCCTTCTGATAGAACCGCAGTCCGGTAATAAGATCATCTATCATGAGCCCAACGCTATGGATGCCGAAGCGGGCCTCCGGCGCATCACGGACGGCGTGCACGTTGCTTGTCTCCTGGGTCATGCGGCGCTTCTCCCACAACGAGTGATTTCCCGGCAGCAGACCTGATTTGCGTCACAGCGACACTTCAGTATGCTTCAGCGAAAGGCGTGATTGCAAGGGACAGGACCAGGAAATACCAAACAACAGGTTCCGCAAGTCAAGTCCTTCGTGTATCGCACATGTCCACTTCGCCGTCTACCGCCGCTGGCCGTAACCGAGCAGTCGAGCCTGCGATGACCCGCCCGGCAGGCCGCGACGCCCCAGCGTCAGCGCCATCTGCACCGCGGCCCAGGTCTCGCCCGGCGCGTCCATGATCGGCCCCGAGTCGTAGTTCGGCCAGCGGCCGGTGCGGGCGTGGTGGGCGTCGGTCCACGACAGAATCCGGAGCACGGTCAGGCGGAGCCTGGCCAGAACCCTCTTCTTTCACTGGAGCCTGGACAGGGTCGCCAACCCCGACGGTGCCCGGCGCTGCCAGTCGGGATGCGAGCCGCCCACCCTTGGGCGCGGCTGGTGCGGCGCTCCGCTCGTGGTGTACGACGCGGGCAACGGCGCGGCAAGCCGATCACCATGCGCCCGTGCCGGTGCGGCAGATCGAGATCGTCGAGTTGATGGTCGCCGGGAGCAATTTCTC
>JBBSDR010000952.1:0-3837 GCA_038240465.1 Gemmatales bacterium | reverse complement strand
TCTTCTTGAAGCTGTCCCGCGCCACCTCGTTCTCCGCGCGCCGCTCCATCGGGTCGGGGTGGGTGCTGCCGGACAGCCAGTCGAAGCCCACCGTGCGGTCGGTGTCCCGCAGCCGGATGTAGAGCACGTCACGGAGGCGGCCGCGGTGCGCCATGTCCAGGACGATCTTCCGCACCATCGTCCCCGGCGGGTCGATGATGAGCGCCGGCCAGCGCTTGGCGATCCAGTATTTCACCAACCAGTGCCGCACGAACTCGGACTTGCCGTAGCGCGTCTGGGCGCAGTACGTCCAGTGCATCAGCAGGTTCAGGGGGAAGTCGATGCGCCACTTCATTCGTCGATCCAGGGATTGAGGTACTGTTCGATGAACCTGTCCAAAGCTCGTTGTGTGGCTGCGTGCCGCACGTCGTCGTCGATCTTCTTCAGCTCCTCATCCGTGTAGAGCAGCTTGCCCTTGGCCAGCGTCCGCTGCCACGCCGACCGCACCTCCGAATCCGTCGGCGCCGGGAGTGCCGGAGGTTCCCCGAAAGACGCGGGGGGAGGAGACAGCCAGCGGCGGAACCAACCAAGCACGGTCAGCAGTTTACCCGAGCATCACCCGGCTGATAGCGTCCGCCATCTTCTCTTCGATCTGGGCCTTCAAGCCCTCCTTCACGTCCGGGGACAGCGCCAGCAGGTCGATGGCCTCCCTGCCTGCTTTCAGTCCGTTGTTCATCTCCGCCACGATCTGCCCCTTGCTTACGGGCGGTTTGGCCGGGACCTGGTGCGGAAGTAGCTGCGGCTGGCGTACCGCGCCGCGGGCGATCTCGATGAGGCCCTTCAGTAGAAGCACGGCAATGGCAGTGAGGCCGACGAAGAGGACGGCCAGGTCGATGACGGCTGCGGTGGCTGTTTCGAGGGTGAAGGTCTGGCTTTCCATTCTTCCTTTCCCTTGCTTTCCTTTCCACGATTTGCGAACAATGGAGAGGAGGCGCAGGAGGTCCTGAATCGCAGGTCGCTTCCAGATTTTTCCAATTTTCCTGCACTTCACCGTCCGCCGGGGCTCTTCACCTACGGGCGCCCATGCTGGGGAGGGTACGCGCATGACCGAACGCGAGCGGATCTACAACGAATTTTGCGTCGTCCACGCCGCCGAACTCCTGCGCTGGGCCGAGCGGCGGGTCGGCTGGAGCGACGCGCAGGACGTGGTCCAGGAAACCCTGCTGCGGGCGTGGCTGTATCTCGACTCGTTCAAGCCGTCGTCTGCCCGGGCCTGGATGTTCACCGTCGCCCGCAGGCTTCTGCCGCGCGTCTCGCGCCTGGAGTTTCTGGCCGAGGCGCAAGAGGAGGAACTGGCGGCGCGTGAGGCGTCCCCCGGTTGGATGGCGGAGATGGAGGACGAGCTGGCCGCGCTGGCCCGCCTGGCGGACGGACGGCCACCCGCGGAGCGCGAGATGATCCGAGCGCTGATCGCCTCCGACTTCGACGCGGAGTCCGCGAGGCGGAAGTTGGCGCAGACGAGCCCGCGCCGGTACTACACGGCCGGAACGGGGATGGCCTCGTTCATCAGCAGGAGCCGGCAGGAAGGCTTCAAACGGCTGGCCCTGCGCCAGTACGAACTGGACAGCAGCCCCAGCCTGGAGAATTTGCGGGCTGTGGAGGCGGCCATACAGGCGATCCCCTTTCAATCCGTGCGGGACGATTACCTGGCCTGGCACTTGGCTTTCCGACCGCTGTACGTTCGCCAGAGGGACCACAACGAGCCGCCATGGGAAAGGTTCGAGGCGATCTCGGATAGGATGATCGACCGCTACCGCCTTCCCAATTCCGATGAGGAGATGGCTGATTGGTCTCCGCGCGGATTCCCCGATGCGCCCCTCGTGCCCTTCAGCGTACCGGCTCGCATTGTCCGAACCTCGTCACACGTCCGGCCGATGAGCAACGAAACCATCCAACCGGGCTACGACGCCGCCGCCGTGCTGGACGCAATCCTCGCTACCGACGCCGGGAAGCGGGCACTCCGCCACGTCATCGTCAGCCAGTTACGAAGGGAAGCGACGCCGCCGGTCGCGGAAAACGGCCCCTGCGACTAGCGCAGGGGCCTGGCCCTTCTCATCGTCCCCTTTCAGAACGGCATACTGCTGTCCTCGACGCGGGTGCTGTAGATCCAGTCCGACGCCTTCTGCAACAGGTAGAGCAGCCCCGCCAGCTCGGCCGTGCGGAAGCTCGGCCTCTCCTGGCGAATCCACTCCTTCTTGTCGGTCAGGTAGCTGCGGCCGATGGTGACGCCGTAGACGGTCACCTCGCCCTCCTCGAACTGGCTCTTGATCGTGTTCGGCCAGACGGCCACCTCGATCATCGTGGTGCCGATGCGGAGCTTGTAGCTGACGGCGGGCTTGGGCTTGCCGTTGCCCTCCGGCTCACCACGGGGGATCGTCTCGACCGGGGTCTGGGACGTATCCACCGGCGCATCCGGCGGGGCATCCGGCGGATTCTCGATGTCGGTCTTCTTGCGCGGCATTTGCTTTCTCCTTCTGCCAGTAGAACACACGGATCTTCATTTTCAGCCACTCCCGGAGTTCGGGGTGGAGAATGCAAGCGACCCAGTAGCCGATGCGGCAATCCTGGGCCGTGAACACATGACGACGGGGGTCCGGCCCCTTGCGGAAGGAGCCGGATGTTGCTTTGCGTTTCTTTCGAGGCATCCTCACCTCCCGCTACGCGGACAGCGCCTCATGCGTCTCCGCAGGAGGAACGCCGTTGCCTTCGAGCAGGTGCCCGAGGCGGATGGTGGCCGACAGGTGGGAGCCGGGGTTGGTTTTGGCCCGCCCGTTGAGGGCGAACGTGACGGCCGAGAAGAGCCTCCAGACACTTTTCTCCTCCAAACCGATGAACGACGGCTCCCGCCACTCCTTGAGCGCGAGGGGGAGAGAGCGCGGGGACAGGATCTTGGCGTCCTGGTACAGCCGCAGCAGGGCGGACTCGGCGAAGTGGTCGTCGATGATCCGGTGCTGCATCAGGCGGATGCGGCGGGACTCCATGTCGCGGAACTCCTGGAGTTCCCCGACGGAGCGGCAGATGGCCTCGCGGTAGCGGTCGATGCCGAACGTGGTGTGCTTCTTGGCGATCACCTTGTCGGCGCGGAACGCGAGGTTGTCGCAGACGAACGTCCTGGAGCCGTAAGCGAAGCCCAGCGACAGCGACTTGTCGGTGCTGGACCGGATGCCCACGGCGAGGGACGTGCCGGTGACGAGCGGCGTGCGCAGCGTCAGCGCGGCGAAGAAGCGGTGGTTGTCGCGGGCGACGCCGAGGCGCAGGTTGTCGATCTCGTAGCCGGCCTCCTTGAGCGCGTCGGTGGCGTAGCTGAGGACGGACCCATGCGGGACCGGCCGCCAGCGTCCCTCCGGCTCGGGGCAGGGAACGGCGTTGAGTTCTTCCTGGCTGACCTCGCGCGCGCCACAGTGCAGGATGAGCTTGGCGTCTGCCATGAGCAGACCTCCTTCTGAAAACGGGAACGGTGATGGGAAGGGGCGGAGACAGCAGAAAGCTGTCCCGACGAGGGTAGCGCTCACGCTATGACCGCGCAATGGGCCTTAGACCGGAGAAGTGGTGTGTCGGCCGTCTGACCAGCCTGAGCGGGCGGCAACGCATCCAGTGCGGCCCGGAAGGCCGTCTTATGGCTTACCAAGGGGAGGCTGGGATTGCCGTGGCGGCTGCTGACGTGCGTTATATCGTCGGCTTCGTCGGGTCCGGCGCGACGTCCGCTGACGCCTGCACCTTCTCGATCTTGTGGCCGATCCCGAGACTCGCCAGCCCGGAGAACATCGCGCCGAGCGATACCAGGAGCGGGGCGATCTG
>JBBSDR010000951.1:0-3837 GCA_038240465.1 Gemmatales bacterium | reverse complement strand
GAATGCAACAATTGACCCCAACTCCGCCGAAGAGGCAGAACTCCGCAATATGGTCAAAACCCTGAAAAACTGGGCGAATCTCGCTGGGTAACACGCTCGAAAATCTGCGAGAGATCAGAGATGAAATCCCCGAACATTCCACCCCTTTCACTCGGAAGTGTTCCAGGATTTTTCTGGTTTTGACAGCCGGCGTCTTCGGTGCGTCGCCGAGGATGAGGAGGACGAGCCGCAGCGGCCTTGGAGTGAGGACAGGGGGCTGCTGGAGTTCCTGCGAAAGCTGACGGAGTCGTGTTATGTGGCATCCACCGCGGCCATTTCCCGAAGTCGCCCGGAGGAACGGTTTGGCCGTCTAGAAAACCGATTTGGCGATACAACGACATTTCTGCAAACGCGCGGAGCCGATTGCCCTCGCCCTTGTTCTTCGTCACGATCAGCCGGTCGATTTGCGGAATCCACTTCTTCTTGATGCGGCTCTTGAGGCCCTGACAGAACGTCGCCTCTTCCGTCTTGTCGCGGCTCCTCGACTGTTGAAGCACTTCGTACTTGAGGTCCGCGTAAGCCACGTAGTGATCGAGATGCGATGCAGCGGAGAAAGAAGAACTCCTTGCTCCCGAACGGGACTTCGCCGAGGTGCCGGTCGCCCACCCACAAGGCACCGCTGTGCGCGTCGAAGCGAACGGTGCCGCGATTCTGCAGCAACTCTGTCCGGTCGGCTACGCACAACGAGCGGCTCCAGCGAAGAATTTCCAGGAGCGATATGCAGAACCCGTGAATCGTCTCCGCGATCCGCAGAGGGGAAAGCCCATAGAGAATCACGACGCTGCGATACGCAGCAAGTCTCGTTCGTCCGGACTCGGCGAGTGGGCCGCAGCGCCAGTAAAAGCACTCGCTGACCAGGTTGTTACCTTTCCAGGTGCCGAGTTGCCAGAGTCGCCCATCAAGAGACTGGACGCCGCCACGCAACTTCAGCCCCCGAGCAAGCCAGCGGAGAAACGCCTCCAGATCCAGTCGCCAGAGCTGGAGGTGGCGTGCATCAACTGTGCTCGCGCAATGATTGCAGACGTATTGTTCCCGAAGGAGGTAGGGCGTGCCTTCGCCGCAGTGCGGGCAGCTGGGGACAGGATGCTGACCGCCCTCGCGCGCGAGAAAGCCTCTGCGTTGCAGCAGCCGCAAGATCGCTCCATGCGGTCCGGTGAAGTCTTCGCGGGCAACGGCGGTCGGGCCGTGCTGTGCGAGTAAGCCAAGGAAGAATTCAAGGCTTGTGCGCATGAACGTGATAAAGGCCCCAGGTTTTGAGGCAGGTGCGGAAACGTTCGTTCAAGGGCGTCGCGTTCAGATTGCAGCGGTTCGGCCAGAGCTGGATGACGTAGCTCTTGGCCCCGCCGTTGACCTTCAATTTCACCTGAAGTTCGGCATGGCTTACGCGCACCTGGCTGCGGACGCCCTCCTCGTTCATGTGTGACCGGACCAGGGGGGAAAGGGGTCAATCAGGGGGAAAAGGGCTCAAGCCCCGATCCAAATTCTGGACGGTATCGGGTCGGTTAACCAAGATGGACGCGCAGTATTCTTGTAATCTCTACTGGCCGAGAGTACAAACGGTTCGCAGGTGCCAGGTCGAGGAGGCTTCGGAAGCCGCTGGGGACTGGAGCAGTCGTTTATCATCCTCTCCCCCCTCGCTCCTTTGTCCACGATCTCCCTGCTAACCTCACGGGCAAAGTCCGCAACTCCTTTCGCCGAGGGAAACGTGCAGGCGATCGTCGAAGGAAGCCTCGGTTCATGGCCGCTTTCTCTCCAGATTCCTTGTCGCCAGATCGCTTGCTTCCCTGACCACCGCCTCCGAATCACACTGGTACAGCCAGGATGTGCTGAACCCATTCAGTTCCACCAACCACAGCCGACCCTCCGACTCGCATACGTCCATCATGAACAGTGGATCCGGCCTCCACCGAACTTCCGCCAGCATCGCTACCGCGAAAGCCCGCACCACTTCGGGACAGCCCGGTTCGACGCATTTGCTTCCTCCAACAGCGTACTGGCTGGCTGCGACCACCTTGTCCTCGGCGACGACCAGACGCCACTCGCGGCCGATCTCCCTCGGTGCGGCGATGACGATCAGCGTGGCCGGATCGTAGCGGCTCGGCCCCAACGCCGACGCGAAGTCATCCCGATAGACGCAACGGCCAGTGAATGTCTTGTTGCAGCCGGTCGGCCGGGCGAAGACCTCGTCGTCCTTGCCGAAGATCTCGAAGAGCCACTCCTGCTGACGGATCGCTTCCACGCCCGGCATGATCGCGTAGTTCCGGTTCAGAAGGAACTTCCCGAAGTAAGCGAAGTAGGTCGTGCAGTCGAGGTTCATCGGATCGCACCAGGCCCCGGGCGTCCAGCGGCGGTGCAACTGGATTTGGCGGGCGAAGGGGAATGTCCCGTAGCCAATGACGCAGTCACCGGCAGTGAGGGTTCGCCCACCGACGACAACTTCCTTCTCCTTCAGCACGGTCTGGAATGGCACGACCTCTGCCGCCATTCCCTGGCGGCGAATCTCCGCGATCAGCGGGTTGACGTCCGCACCGTAGACGCCGGCCTCAATCAGCCAGTTAGGATGCACGATTGCCTCGTCGAACGCTGGACCATGATGCGGCATCCGGCAAGGGGAGCGGAGGCGAGTGCCGCGCGAAACTCTGCTTCAGCCCCAGTGCTTGCCAGGACTTCGACCATTTGACAGTGGAGCCGCCGCGGACGCATGTGATCCTCAGCGTTGCCAGGGGTTCTGCAGACCCTTCACGGAAACGGCCTCGACCCTCTCGAAGCCGCTCACTGTTTTTCCTGTTTTTCGATGGCAGGAGACACTATTTCTCCTCGGCCGGGGACGCCTGCGGCGAGGAACTGGGGGGTTGGCCTGTGTCCCCACCCTGGGTCTGCGCCGCCTTTTTCCTCGCCCGCTGCTCCGCGAGTCGTTTCGTCTCCTTCAGTTTCTGTTTACGCCGCGCCCCCGCACGATTCGTTCCCATGGCGGTCCTCCTGAATGGTTATGTCGGTCCCGCCTATTGTACGACACCGCGCCGCAGCCCCGATTCGTTGTCAGAAGCCAGAGGCGGTTTCGCCGAGTGGCCCGGAACATCAGCCAGACCACCCGCCAGCGCCACGGTTCGCCCACCGCGGCAGGAGAGGAGGAGAGATTTCGCATGGAGGAGTTATCCGGCCGCGAAGGCTCGCCAGCGGTCCTCCTCTCTCTCGACATCGCGTCGTCAGATGACAAGGCGAGAAAATCGTTGCGATTGGTTCCTCGACGGAATACCTTCAACCGAAGTCGCCAGCGCTATCCCAGAGGACATCCATCTGGGCAAGTTCGGCTTAACCTGGACCGGGATTTTTCATGCACCGCTTCTCTCTCATCCTGCTGGCCGGCCTCTCCGCCTCTGCTGTCCCGGCTGCCGATTCTGCCGATGTCGCCACCCTCAAGAAGGTCCTGGCGGCCGCCTCGGCCTGGAGCAGCGACGCCAGGGGAAAAGGCTTCGATCCGGCTACACGCCGTCAACTCGACGAGTTGGCCGGCCAGGTCGCCGACCCGGAGTTGCGTGCCAATGCACGGAAGCTCGTCGTCGAGTTGGAACCGGCGTGCGTCCTCCAGCGCCGGGTTCGCTTTCTCCTCGGCGAGGTCAAACGCCTCAAGGGCAAGACCGTGACCGAAGCCGGCGGCCCGACGTGGCTGGCGAAACTCGTTGGCCCGGAAGCGATGGGCGTATTCACGCGCCTGACCGAGATCGATCTCAACGAACACACCGATGGGCATGCCGAAAAGAAGCCCCGGCCCAAGGGGGAAGCCGTCACCGACGCCTG
>JBBSDR010000950.1:0-3837 GCA_038240465.1 Gemmatales bacterium | reverse complement strand
GTCTGGCGACTTCGGCTACCGGAGAAGACCCGACGTCTGGCGACTTCGGCTACCAGAAAAGACCCGAAGTCTGGCGACTTCGGCTACTGGCTGATCGGAGTAGCGATGTCGGTCCCGTGGCACACCTGGTTCGCGCAGCCTCTCTGGCTCCTGGGACTGCTCGTTCTGCCGCTGCTGGGGTTGCTCGGGTTGCACGCGCGACAGCGCCGACGCAAGGCCCTCGCGCAGCTCGGCGGCGGTCCTGCTTTCAGCAACAGCCTGACCCATGGCCGGCACCGCGGACCCTGGCTGTTCCTGACTCTGTGGGTTGGATTGACGCTGCTCGTCGTCGGCGCGGCCGGTCCGCAGTGGGGACGCGACTGGGACCAATCGACGACGCGCGGCCGCGATCTGGTGGTCGTCCTCGACATGAGCCGCAGCATGCTTGCCGAGTCGAAGAGCCGGCTCGAACGCGCGCAGGAAGCCCTGCTGGACCTGTGCGAGCGCGTGCGCCAGCGCGGCGACCATCGGCTCGGCCTGGTCATTTTCGCCGGTCATGCGCGGTTGGCCTGTCCGCTGACGCACGACTACGACCATTTCCACGACATCGTGGACAGCTTTGACAGCGCTCACCTCGACCCCGCGTTGTGGCCCGAGGAGGACGCCGTCTCCGGCACGCGAATCGGCGAGGCGCTCGAACTGGCCGTCAAGGCGCACGAGGATGAGGCGCACGGTGTGCAGGACATCTTGCTGCTCTCGGATGGGGACGATCCAGCCGCCGATGAGGAGTGGCGTAAGGGCATCGAGGTGGAGTGGAGCAAGGGCATCAAGGCCGCCCGCCGGCGCGGCATTCCGATTCACACGGTCGGCGTCGGCGATCCGAAGCACGCCAGCCCGATCCCGCTGACGGACACGGTGCTGTTTCACGACGGCGACAAGGTGATGACCCGGCTGGAGGAAAAACCGCTCCAGGAGATCGCGCGTCAGACGAACGGCACTTACGTCCCCTTGCACACGAGCGCGTATCCGCTGGGCGAACTGTATCTGGAGTTGATCGCGGTAGGAGCGGAACACGACCAGAGCGTCGATACTTTGCCGGTCTATCGGCAGCGTGCGACGTGGTTCCTGACGCCGGCGTTCGTGTTGCTGGCCGCGTCGATGTTTGTCGGTGAGGGGCGACGAATCCGGCCGCTTGCGGCTTAGCGGATCCTGAGGAGGAATTGCAATGCGCTGGACCTTGCTGCTGGTGCCGATCGTCCTTATTGCCGCGGCCCCGTCTGCCTCGATAGACGAACTCATTCGTCGGCGCAACGCGGCCGCTGTCGCGCTCTACAAGGAGGCTGAGACGCGCGCGACCGATCCGGGCCTGATCGCCTTCAACAAGGCGTGTGCTCTCTATCAACTCGCCCTGGTCAGTCAATCGCCGGACGAACGCCGGGACTACTTCCGCCAGGCGGCACAGCACTACCGCTGTGCCACCGAGGACGCGGCCGATCGGCGCCGGCTCCGCGCCCGCTTTGGGTTGGCCAACAGCCTGGTGCAGGGCCGTCCGGACGAAGCGGGGGCGCTGAAGGATGCCATTGCGAGCTATCGCGACTGCCTGCACAACCCGGCTCTCGATGAGGGGACCGGCATCGACGTCCGCCACAATCTCGAAGTCGCTCGCCTCTTGCTCCTCCGCGCTCAGACGAAGTCTGCCGACTCCGAGGAGCTGAAAAACATCGAGTCGGGCGAGAAACCGAAGAAGCCAGAATCGAAGGAATCCGATCCGAAACCTCCCATGACCGGCGACGACGGCATGAAGGGAGACACCACTCCGAAACCCACCGATCAGCCGGCGGATGTCAAGGACGGCGGCAAGCCGCAACAGACCGATAAGACAACCCCCGGACTCGGCAAGGAGCCAGTGCTGTTCGACAACAGTTCGGCTCCGTCTCTCAGCGCCGCGGAGGCGGATGTGCAACTCAAGCAAGCGTTCGCCAGGATCCAGAAGGAGCAGCGCGAGCGTCGTCTTCGCTCCGCGCGAACGCCGGCCGGCACCGTCAAGGATTGGTGAGAACCATGACGTCCCTCCTGCTCGCCCTCTTGCTGCCGGCCCTGGCCGACGAGCCGTTCGAGCCGCCCAGCGCCGGCCGGCCCGACAACTTCCGCGGCGCAGTCGGCCTGTTCCGCATCCAGGCCGGCGCCCGGAACCCGCGCGTCGCCGTCAACCAGCCGATCCGCTTCACGGTCCGCATCACCGCCGATGCTGGCGTGCCGATGATGGCGGCACCGGTCCGTCCCGAGATCGACAGGGACCCCGCATTCAAACAATCGTTTCACATCGAGGCGCCCGAGCCGGATTCCAAGAAGGACGGCAACGTCTGGGAGTTCTACTATCTGCTCAAGCCGAAATCCGAGAAGGTGACGGAAATCCCCGAGTTGTCGTTCGCGTTCTTCAACCCGCGCTTCGGCGCTGACCCGCGCGGCTACCAGGAACTGACCGCCGATCCGATTCCCATCACCGTCACGCCCGCCGCCGTCGAACTGCCTTCCGTCGAGCCGAAAGGCGATGTCAAAACGTATCCAGAGACCATCCGCCAGACTGCGGACGATGAGGAAGTGCTGCGCCGCCAGCATCCCTGGGTCTTTCCGGGCGGAGGCTGGCTTGCGGCCTCGCTGCTGCTGCCGCCGCTGATCGGTCTGGCCTGGCTGCTGATCTGGCGCAGGTTCTATCCAGACGCCGCCCGGCTGGCGCGACTGCGCCGCAGCCGGGCGGCGCGCGATGCCCTCAAGGCGCTACAATGCGTCGGCGCCGCGCAGCAGGCGGACGCCGTCGCCGGCATCATCGGGCTGTATCTCAGCCGGCGTTTCGATCTGCCCGCGACGTCGCCCACTCCCGGCGAGGTCGAGGCGCATTTGCGCGACAGCGGCCTGGCGGACGAATTGCGGCAACAGGCGACGGCCTTGCTGCAAACGTGCGATGCCCTGCGGTTCTCGCCCATGCCTGCCGCCGACTCGGGCAGCCTGGTGCAAGCCGCGCGCGAGCTGATCCTCGCCCTGGAGACCTGGACGTGGTCCTCGCGCCCCTCCTGATCGCTGTCCTCGGCAGCGTGTCCGTCGATGACGCCGCCATCGCCGCCCAGGCGCGCCAGGCGTTCGCGGAGGGGCTGAGTCTGCGCGGCGATCCGGTCAAGGGGAAGGCACGTTTTCGCACTGCCGCCGAGCTCTACGAACAACTGCACGAGCGCGGCTATTCGAGCGCGGCCCTGTATCGCAGTCAGGGTAACGCGGCGCTTCTGGCCGGCGATTTGCCGCGTGCCGTCCTCGCGTATCGGCGCGGCCTGCGTCACGCTCCGGCGGATCGAGCGCTGCAGGAAGGGCTGGCGGCGGCGCGCGAGGAAGTCGCTCAGAAAGCTGGCGGCCTTGGCCGGCCGGCCGGCGACGATCGTCCGCCCTGGCTGCCGCATGTCGGCTTCGCGCTGTGGTCGTTCGTCCTGAGCCTGGGCGCGTACAGCCTGGGCTGGTTGTTGCTGGCCCGCTGGGGCATGACAGGGCGCAGCGACATGCTCGCGGCCGGACTCACTGCCTTGCTGCTGGCCTGCGCTGTCGCGGCCCTGCTGGGACTGGCGACGGTCTACGAACAGCGCGCCAACGCAGGGATTCTCGTCGTCATCGCCCGCAACGATCTACCGTTGCGGCTGGGCAATGGCGAATCGTATACGTCGCGCTATCGGGAAAAGCTACCGCGCGGTGCGGAGGCACGTCTCCTGTTTCGCCGCAACAATTGGCTCCAGATCGAGCTATCTGGCGGCGAGGTGGGCTGGGTGCCGTTGTCCGCCGTGCTGATAGACTAATCCTCGCCAGACTGCCCCTCGT
>JBBSDR010000949.1:0-3838 GCA_038240465.1 Gemmatales bacterium | reverse complement strand
GACGTTGAAGAACACCGGCGTCAAGAAGATGCCGAAGATCGTCACTCCCACCATGCCGAAGAACACCGCCACTCCCAGCGAACGCCTCATCTCGGCGCCAGCGCCATAGGCGGTCACCAGGGGCACCACGCCGAAGATGAAGGCGAAGGACGTCATCAGGATCGGTCGCAACCGTAACTGCGCCGCCTCCCGGACGGCCTGCCGCACCGGCACTCCGGCCTCCTGCCGCTGCTTGGCGAACTCGACGATCAGGATGGCGTTCTTGCTCGCCAGTCCCACCAGCACCACGAAGCCGATCTGCGTGAAGATGGTCACCTCCATCCCGAACAGGGTCACGCCCACGATGGAACAGAGCAGACACATCGGCACCACCAGGATGACGGCCAGCGGCAAGGTCCAGCTCTCGTACTGGGCCGCCAGTACCAGAAAGACAAATACCACCGCCAGCAGAAAAGCATAAATAGCCACGTTGCCCGCCTGGAGCTGCAGATACGTCAATTCGGTCCAGTCGGATGCCATCGACGGAGGACGGTCCATGTCGGCCAGCTCCTCCATGAGTTCCGCCGCCTGGCCCGAACTGACGTCCGATGCCGGGTTCCCCGTGATCGCCGCCGCCGAGTACAGATTGTAGCGCAGGACCATGACCGGGCCGCTGGTGTCGCGCACGTCCATCAGCGTTCCCAGCCGAATCTCCTGGCCCTGGTTGTTCTTGACCTGGAGCCTCAAAATGTCGGGGACCTGGCCGCGAAAACGCTGGTCGGCCTGGACGACCACCTGCCAGGTGCGGCCGAACTCGTTGAAGTTGTTGACATAGTAGGAACCCAGGTGGATTTGCAGCGTGTTGAAGACGTCGCTGATCTGCACTCCCAGCACCATGCACTTGGTCCGGTCGATGTCCAGGTACAGCCAGGGAGTATTCGCCCGCGAACTGTTGAACAGGCTCTCGACGGCCTTCGTCTTGTTGCCCCTCGTGACGATCTGATCGCTGATGCGCTGCAGCTCGTCCAGGCCGAGGTTGCCGCGGTCCTCGATGATGAGCTTGAATCCGCCGGTCGTGCCGAGTCCCTCGACCGGCGCGGCGCCGAACGCCGTCACGATGGCCCCGCGAACCTCGCGCCGGCAGACGTCCTGAAGCGCGGCGGCGACCACGTCGGCGGTCAGGTTGTCGGCGCGGCGCTCCTCGAACGGCTGCAGCAGGATGTACATCGAACCCAGGTTCGGCGCGTTGGCGTCGAGAATCAGCGACTTGCCCGAGACGCCGACGGTGTGCTTGACCCCCGGCGTATCCCGGGCCAGCCTCTCGATGCGGGCCATCACTCGCTTGGTTTGATCGACAGCAGTCGCGTCCTGCAACTGGATGTTGAGGATCAGGTAGCCCTTGTCCTGCTGCGGAATGAAGCCGGTCGGAGCGCGGGTGAACTCCAGATAGGTCATCACCAGCAGGCCGCCGTAGAGCAACACCACGATGGCGCTCAGACGCAGCACGCCGCTGACCGCCGAGCCGTACAGACCCGTCAACTTGTCGAAGCCCCGGTTGAAGCCGCGGAAGAGCCAGCCCAGCACGAAGTTCACCGGACGAATGATGAACCAGCCAATCACGCCGCCGATCAGGAAGCCCGGCGGGAAGTAGATGGCCAGGTCCTGCCCCCAGGACGACCACGACTGGCCCTCCAGTTCGTCGATAACCGGCGCGAGCGGCAGTCCGTAGCGGCCGGCCAGCAAATCCGGCCCCAGCGACCAGGTGAGGATGCCGCCCAGCACGGCGAAGAACCACCAGGGTAGGGCTTCCCGGCGGTGGTGATGCGGACCCGTCGGGCTTACGCCTCGACGCTCACCTTGCTCCTCTTCCGTCTTGAAAATGAGGGCGGCCCGCGAGGGGGTCATGGTCAGGGCGTTGATGGCCGAGATGACGGTCGAGACAGCGATGGTCACGGCAAACTGCTTGAAGAACTTGCCGCTGATGCCGCCGAGGAAGCAGCACGGGATGAACACCGCAGCCAGCACAAGGGTGATGGCGCAGATGGGGCCGGTGATCTCTTCCATCGCCTTGATGGTGGCCGTGCGGGCGTCCAGCCCGGTCGCGATCAGCCGCTCGATGTTCTCCAGCACGACGATGGCGTCATCGACCACGATGCCAATCGCCAGTACCAGGCCGAACAGCGTCAGGTTGTTGAGCGTGAACCCCAGCAGCGACATGACGGCGAAAGTGCCGACCAGAGAGACCGGTACGTCGATCATGGGCAGGATCATGGCCCGCCAGTCCTGGAGGAACAGCAGCACGACGATGGCGACCAGGATGACCGCGTCGCGCAGGGTGTAGAAGACCTCGTTGACCGACTCGCGGATGAACGGCGTGGTGTCGTAGACAATCCGATAGTCGACTCCCCTGGGGAATCGGGCCTTCAACTCCTTCATCTTGGCGTAGACGCCCCGGGCGGTATCGAGAGCGTTGGAGCCGGGGACCGCATAGATGGACAGCGCCACCGAGGGCTTGCCGTTGAGCGTGCAGGACTGGTCGTACTGCTGCGAACCGAGTTGGACGCCCACCTCATCCCGATCCTCGATTCGCTGGATGCCCTGTTTCGGCACGACCAGATCGGTCAGCCGAATGGACTTCGCTCCGCTATTCTTCCCCGACGGAAGCAGGATGACCTTGGTAGCGGCAAGGTCCTCATCGGTCGGCGGCTCGAGGCCACCGTAGATCGCTTTCCAGGTCAGCGCCTGGCCGCCTACTCGTTCGGCGTCGGGATCTTCCTCGACCAGTCGCGGTTTGGGGTTCAGCGACTGGACGACCTTGTCGGCGCGCAGTTTCCGGGCGGCCAACTTGTCGGGGTCGAGCCTGATCCGCACGGCGTAGCGGCTCTCGCGCACCACGTCGCGCAGGCGGACAATGCCGGTGGCTTGCGGTGTCGAGCCGGTCAGGCCGTTCGAGGAATTCGCAGCCGGTTGCATTGATGAGGGGTTCGGCGAGTTCTGCCCGCCCTTGACGATGATGTCGTTGAACTGCTCGGTGTTGGTGAGCCGGCCCAGCGTATTGATCGTCAACTGGAACTGCTGCGCCCGGCTGGGGACGGGAGGCTGGCCGATCTGCCCGGCGGCGACCTGCACGTTCTGCTGGGCGATGGCGGTGACGACCTCCATGGCGCTCAGGTTCAGGGCTGCCAGTTTGTCGGGGTCGAGCCAGGCGCGCATGCTGTAATCGCGCTGGCCGAGGTAGGTGATGCCTGCAACTCCCGGCACCCGGCCCAGTTCATCCTTGACGAAGATCGTCGCGTAGTTGCTCAGAAAGATGTCGTCATAGGTATCGTCGGGCGAGACGAGGTTGACGATCATCAGCGTGTTCGGCGAACTCTTCTTGACGGTGATGCCCTCGTTCTGGACCAGCGGCGGAATCACCGGCAGCGCCAGCGAGACGCGGTTCTGCACCAGCACCTGGGCCAGGTCCGAGTCCGTGCCGAGCTTGAAGGTTACGGTCAAGTTGTACGCGCCGTCGTTGGTGCAGCGCGACGACATGTACATCATGCCCTCGACGCCGCTGACCTGCTCCTCGATCGGCGCTGCCACTGTATCGCGCACGGTCAGAGAGTTGGCGCCCGGATAGAGGGCCGTCACCTGTACGGTAGGCGGTGTCACGTCGGGATACTGCGCCACCGGCAGCGTGAAGACGGCCACGCCTCCCGCCAGCGTGATAACGACCGAAATGACGGTCGCGAAGATGGGACGATCGACGAAAAAGCGTGCGATCACGGCAGTGGCCCTCCTGCTGGCCGTGGTGCAGGCGGCTCGCCTGCTCTTACCGTGGTGCAGGCGGCTCGCCTGGTCTTCCTGCAAAGAGCAG
>JBBSDR010000948.1:0-3840 GCA_038240465.1 Gemmatales bacterium | reverse complement strand
TGAATGATGCGAGGGGCGTGATATTCCAGGGCGAGGTTCGGCAGCAGCGGGATGCTGTTCTGCTGGCAGATGAAGAGGACGACGCCGACGCCGAGGAGATAGCACATGGCCCCGAGGCTGGCGGCTCGCTGCGTCCGGGCCAGACTGGCAATGGTCAGGCCGACGCCCATGGAGCCGCAGACCGTGACGACCAGGGCCAACCAGAAGAACGGCTGCAGCAATACGGTTGGGTTGTAAGCGCCGGCCAGGACGGACGCGAGCAGCATGCCGATGACCGGGTAGAAGAGGAAGCGGGCCGCCAGGATCTCGCGCGGACGCGCCGGCGACAGGGCCTGGGCGAGCAGCACGCCGCGCTCGCGTTCCTCGCACGACAGGGCAGGCAACAGGTAGACGCAGACGAAGAACATGCCGAAGATCACCAGCGACGTCGCGATGCCGGAGCGCGGATCAAGGCCGCCCTTGAGTTCCGAGCGGCGTTCCTCAATGCCGGTTGCCGGGAGCGCCTTGCGGACCTCCGAAGGATAATGCGCCAGGACCTCGGCCGTCTGCTGTTCGGAGAAGTTTCGCGTCTCCTTCCAGAACCACGCCTCGAAGGGTGCCAGGGCGGCGCCGTCGGAACCGGGATGCCAGATCCACACGAGGTAGCGCGGCCCGCCGCGCTCGCGCTCGGGATGAGGACGGATCTGTAGCCCGCCTGTGTTCTGGGGATAGAGGAGGGTGCCGTCCGCTGCCGTGCGGGCGTTGCGAACGTCGCGAAACTTGATCTGCGAGTCGAGATCGCTCGGCGTGTTCGCCATGAGGTGTTCGACCCAGGCGTCGCGTTCCCAGTAGTGGACGTAACAGCGTTTGACGCCGGGAACGAAACCGCCGGTCTGCGCCTCGCCATTGCCGGTCAGCGACAGCAGCAGTGCGGCCACGACCAGCAGCAGCACGAGAGCGATGCCGCCGCGATTGGCGAGGTGCCGGCGGACCTCTTTTTCCAGAAGGGTCCGCAGGATGTACCAGCGCAGCCAGGGCGTGCGCGAGGGCTTCGTCATGGTCGAAATCCTTACTCGAAGGCGGTTCCCGTCAGTTTCAGGAACGTCTCGTGGAAGTTGAACTCGCGTGTCTTGACGCTGGCGACCTGGCCGCCGATGAGATGCTGGCTCAGGCGGATCGCGTCTTCGGGTTGCTCGAGATTGAGGACGAGGCGTTCGCCGTCGTTGAGGACGATGTCGGCCTTGCGCTCGACGTGCTGTTGCCGCAGCGTCATCGGCGAATCGAGAGCGACGAGTTTGCCCCGGCACAGGATCGCGACGCGATCGCAAATGTCCTCGACTTCCTTCATGTTGTGCGTCGTCAGCAGGACCGTGACGCCCTGCCGGGTCAGCTCGCGCAGGATGCGATGGACGACGGCGCTGGAGTGGATGTCGAGGTTGGCGGTCGGTTCATCGAGATAGAGCAGCCGCGGCTTGTGGAGCAGACCGCGCGCCAGCAGCAGCTTGCGGCGCATGCCGAGCGAATACGCCTTGACGGCCAGGTCCGCCGCCTCGCTCAGTTCGACCATGTCGAGGCATTCATCGACGCGCCGCGGCGGCACGTTGTAGAGTCCGGCGAAGAGAAGCAGGTTTCGCCGGCCCGTGAACTCCTCGAAGTGGTTCTCGCGATCCGGGACGTAGCCGAACTGTTCCTTGATCTGGTCCCAGTCGCGGACGACATCGAGACCGGCGACAGTGACGCGGCCGGCAGTGGGCTGGCGCTGGCCGATGAGGACACGGAGAGTGCTGCTCTTGCCGGCGCCGTTGGGACCGAGCAAACCGAAGAGTTCGCCCGGCTTCAGATCGAGGCTCAGGTGATCGACCGCGGTGAAGTTGCCATAGCGAACGACAAGATCGTCGATGTTCAGTGCGCTCTGAGGCGCGTCGCTGACGGCGAGCGGTTGCATGGCATCCTCCCATTGAGGTGGACGATCACACAACCATAGCATGCGATTGGAGGGGAGAGCGCTTATCCCTTCTTGCCGCTTGCGGCTTAGCGGACAGCCCGCTAAGCCGCAAGCGGCAAGAAGGGCTGCCGCCGTCGGTCCTTGGCGGGGAGGTGGCGGAAGGATTTCGCTAGCGCTCGTCAATCTGCTCCAGTGGTTTGAACGGCGTCCCCTCGACGTATTCGAGAAACGCCCCTCCGCCCGTCGAAACATGCGTCACTTTCTCGTCCAGTCCGAATTCCTCGACTGCCTCGGCCGTCTCGCCGCCGCCAACGATGGACACTCCCTTGCACGCCGCCAGCGCCTCGGCAATGCTTCGAGTCCCCTTGCTGTACGGTTCGTCCTCAAACTTGCCCATCGGCCCATTCCAGACTGCCGTCCCCGCCTTCGCGATCTCCTCGGCATAGGCCGCGATTGTCTTCGGGCCGATATCGACGCCGATCTTGCCGTCGGGGACCTCGCCCGCGACCACCTTCGCCGTCTGGGGAGCGTCGAGAGCATCGACGACGAGATGGTCCAGCGGCAGGACGATCTTGTCGCCTCCCAGAGCGAGCAGCTCGCGAGCCAGGTCGAGCTTGTCGGCTTCGAGACGGGATTTGCCGACGTTCTTGCCCTGGGCCTTCATGAAGGTGTAGGACATGGCGCCGCCGATCAGCACCTTATCGACGCGCGCCAGCAGTGCCTTGATGAAGCCGATCTTGTCCGATACCTTGCCGCCGCCGAGCAGACCGAGGAACGGACGCGGCGGCGCCGATAACAGTTTGTCGAGGATGTCGAGTTCCTTCGCGACCAGCTTGCCGACAACGCGCGGCTTGCCCTGCATCGCGGCCGGGGTGGCGCACATCGACACGTCTTCGCGATGGCACGTCCCGAAAGCATCGTTGACATAGACGTCGGCCAGATCGGCCAGTTGCTCGCCGAGCGTCTCGTCCTTTTTCTGCTCGCCGGGATGGAAGCGGACATTCTCCAGCAGCAACACCTCGCCGTCTTTCAGCGCGGCGACGGCGGCAGTGACCTCCGGACCAACGACCTGATCCATCTTGCGGACAGGCTTGCCGAGAAGATGCGCCAGGCGCTCGCCGACACGATCCATCTTGAAGATAGCATCCTTGGCAGGATCGCCCCTGGGCCGGCCGAGATGCGACATGAGGATGACCCGGCCGCCGGCGTCGAGGACGGTGCGGATTGTCGGCAGGGCGGCGCGGATGCGCCTGTCGTTGGTGATGTTGCCCTGCGCGTCCTGCGGCACGTTGAAATCGACGCGGATGAGGACGCGCTTGCCCTTGAGATCGTTCAGGTCGTCGATGGTCTTTTTTGGCACGATGGTCCCTCCAATAGTTTAGGACCGACGGCGAAATAACGGGTCGCCGCTTGCGGCTTAGCGGGCGTTAGCGGGCGATCCGCTAAGCCGCAAGCGGCAACAAAGAGGGAAGTTATTTCGCCGTCGGTCCTAAACAAAGGCCGCGATCAACCCCTGTCAATCATGTACCGCAAGAGATCGACGCAGCGGTTGGAGTAGCCCCATTCGTTATCGTACCAGCTAATCAGCTTGAAGAAGCGATTGTTCAACTCGAGGCCCGAACCCGCGTCGAAGATGCTCGAATGCGCATCGTGAATGAAGTCCGACGACACCACCTCATCGGCCGTGTAAGCCATGATGTCCTGCAAGTATGTCTCGCTCGCCTTCTTCATCGCGGCGCAGATTTCCTTGTAGCTCGTCGCCTTGATCGTCTTCACCGTCAGATCGACGACCGACACCGTCGGCGTCGGCACACGAAAGGACATGCCCGTCAACTTGCCCTTCACCTCGGGAATCGCCAGGCCGACCGCGCGAGCCGCGCCGGTCCCCGACGGGATGATGTTCGTCGCCGCCGCCC
>JBBSDR010000947.1:0-3847 GCA_038240465.1 Gemmatales bacterium | reverse complement strand
GTAAGCGTGCCGGTTTGTCCGATTCACCGGCACGCTTACGCCGTGTTGCTCGCCTCGGAACCGGCACGCTGACGCCGTGCCGCTCGCCTCGGACAAACCGGCACGCTTACGCCGTGCCGCTCGCCTCCTTAGAACTTCGGAATCATCACGCGCTCGCCGCCCTTCATGGCCGACTGATGCGCGCAGATGCCGACCATCGTCCAGTTCGCCGACGTCGGCGCATCCGGCAGCGCCGGCTTCTCACCCAGGCACGCCATCAGGAAGTTGTGTGTCAGGTGCGGATGACTGCCGCCATGCCCGCCGCCCTGGACGAACGACAGGTGTTCCGCATCCTGGATCGCGGCCGGCTGCGTGAAACGGCGGATCGGCTCCGGCAGCAGAGGGGCGTAGTCCGGCACCGCAACGCGCTTCGGAATCTCTGGCTCCGGCATCCCCTTGGTGTGAATCACCGGCTCCTCGCCCTCGACCTGCTGCCACTCAAAACTCTTCTTCGATCCCGTGGCGTCGAAACTCTCGCGGTACTGCCGGGCCGTGTCGAACAACGACCGCGTCACCTCGGCCACCACGTCGCTGCCCTCGATCTTGAACGTCGCTGTCTCCAGCGCGAACGGTGAGCCGTAGCGCTTGATGAGTTCCTCGCGAATCCGGCCGGAACCGTGACAGACGACGCTCTCGGCGTGCTTGCCCAGCAGGGCCAGGCACGGACTGACGCAGTGCGTGGCGTAGTGCATCGGTGGCAGTCCCGGCCAGTAGTCCGGCCAGCCGTCCATGTCCTGCTGATGGCTGCCGCGCAGGAACTGGATGCGTCCCAGTTCGCCCTGTGCGTACAGTTCCTTGACGAACAGATACTCCCGGCTGTAGACGACGGTTTCCATCATCATGTAGACCTTGCCGCTTTTGCGCTGCTCCTCGACGAGGGACTTGCATTCCTCGACGGCGGTGGCCATCGGCACAGTGCAAGCGACGTGCTTGCCGGCCTTGAGGGCGGCCAGACTCTGCGGCGCATGATCGGGGATGGGGCTGTTGATGTGGACGGCGTCGATGTCCGTGTCCTTGAGGAGGTCGGCGAAACTGGTGTAGCGGGTCTTGATGCCGAAGCGGTCGCCGCACTTGTCGAGTTCGGCCTTGTTGCGGCGACAGAGGGCGACCAACTCGGCGTTGGGATGGGCCTGGTAGATGGGAATGAACTCGGCGCCGAAGCCGAGTCCGACGATGGCGACGCGAACCTTCTTGCCGGCCATGAAGCTGCTCCTCGGGAAGACAAAGAGTTTGACCACGAATCTCACGAATCAAACGAATAAAGCAGAAAGCAGAACGGAAGATTAAGAAAAAAGTGGCCGGAGACGACAGTGATCCGCTCGGCGGCTGGTTCCTCCTCCTCGTTCCCACGCTCTGCGTGGGAACGAGGAAATTGTTCTTATTCTTATTCGTCAGATTCGTGAGATTCGTGGTCAAACTCTTTTTGGATTCAGGAGAGTACGCGTTGCGTGTGGCGGGCGATCATCAATTCCTCGTTCGTCGGCATGACACGGACGGTGACGGCTCCCTTCGAGATGATCGGCGCGTTCGCTGCGTTGCGAGTGTCGTCGAGTGCGATGCCGAGGAAACTCAATCCGTCGCAGATGCGACGGCGAACCTCGACGCTGTTTTCGCCGACGCCGGCCGTGAAGATCAGGGTGTCGAGTCCACCCAGCGCTGCCGCGTAGGCACCGATGAACTTGCGCGCGGAGTAACAGAAGACGTCCACCGCCAGTTTCGCCGCGGGATTGGCTGACTCCTGGTTGAGCAGTTCGCGCATGTCAGCGCTGACGCCCGAGAGACCGAGCAAGCCCGACTCGGCGTTCAGAAGATTCACCAGATCGTTGATGGGGACCTTCAGCGCGATGAGCAAATAGAGCGGCACGCCCGGATCGAGATCGCCGCAACGGCTGGCCATCACCAGTCCGCCCAGCGGCGACAGGCCCATCGACGTATCGACGCAGCGGCCATCGCGCACGGCCGCCATGCTGGCGCCCGAACCGAGATGGGCGATGATGACTCGTCCCTTCGCCGCCGCGGGATCGAGGGCTGCCAGTTCTTCGAGGATGTATTCGTAAGACAGGCCGTGAAAGCCATAACGATGAACGCCCTGTTCGGCGAACCGCCGCGGCAGCGCGAAGAGACGGGCGACGTCGGGAATCGTCGTGTGGAACGAGGTATCGAAGCAGGCGATCTGCGGCGTTCCGGGAAAGAGCCGCTCAACCGCTTCGATGGCCGCAATCTCCGACGGCAGATGCAGCGGATCGAAGGGGATCAGTTTGCGCACTTCGGCGATCAACTCCGGCGTGACGCGCGACGCCGCCTTGAACTTCGGTCCGCCGTGAACGACGCGATGGCCGATCGCGCTGACGGAACCGCCGAAGGATTGTCCCTTGAGCCAGTCGAACAGCAGCGACAGGGCGGCGGCATGGTCGGGCAGGTTCAGTACCTGTTCGACGAGTTTCTGTCCGGCGTTGTCGCTCATGCGGAATCGGCCCTTTTCACGGCCGATGCCTTCGAGCTGGCCGACAGCGACAAGCTGTTCGCCGCCGTCAAGACGATAGAGAGACGTCTTGAGACTGGAGGAGCCGCTGTTGATGGTGAGGACGAGTGAGGCCGTCATGAGGCGGTTCCTGGAGAGGGATCAGGGGCCGGGATAGTTGGCGTTCTTCAACTCGACTTCTTCGTGGTCGCCGGAGAGGGAAATCTCATACTCATCCGAGGCGTGCGGCATCCAGCAAGATAGCCCTTCCCGGTCAGGTGCTCCAGTGGCTCTCGGACAGCCCCAGCAGCCAGCGAAATGTTTGCTCGATCCTGCGCCGCCGCGATGCCTGAAACTCCGGCTCCGCGTTGTAACCATCAACCGTTTCGTCAAACATCTCCAGGTAGCGGTCGCGCCACTGCTCGATCGTCGGCGGCTTCGGCGGCGACGCGGCGTAACGCTCGCACATCAACGCCAGCAACTCCACTGACGGCATGAACATCGCCTCGCCGTCCTCGTCCAGGGCCAGCCGCTCCTCGTCGCGATAGATCTCGGTGATCGTCGCGACCAGCTTGGAGGCCAGCATCGACAGATAGTCGCGCGCCCCATCGTTGGCGAAATTGTCGTCGCCCCAGCTACCCATGGGACCCTCCTTCTTCAGTCATGGCCGCCCAGGTACAGCTGCAGCATGTGGCTCCATGCGGGCCAGTCGTGCGCGCAGCC
The DNA here is from genome assembly GCA_038240465.1 of Gemmatales bacterium. Taxonomy (GTDB): domain Bacteria; phylum Planctomycetota; class Planctomycetia; order Gemmatales; family Gemmataceae; genus JBBRIK01. The sequence continues at coordinate 624 of JBBSDR010000947.1, read as the reverse complement.
GTCCCAGATACGCAGAGCGTGCCAGATTCCTTTGTGCCACAGGATCGACGACAACAGCACATTCGACTCGCACAGGCCGTCCTCCCGGCCCACTGCCAAAATCACGTCCATGTGCCGCATCGCCTCCAGCCGGCGGTGGTCGCACTCGTTGGCCAGATACTCGACCGGATTATTGAAGTAGGTGTTGTCGTCATGATGGCCGTGCAGGAACCGGCTGACGTCCATCGGCCCGCTCATCGACAGCAGCCGATTGACCACCGCCGGATGTTTGAAAGCGAAGTTGGCCGCGTGATAGCCGCCGAAGCTCACGCCCATGCTCATCAGGAAAGCCGTGCCGTTCTGCTTCAGCGTGAAGGGGACCACTTCATCGATCAGGTAGCGATCGTACTGAACGTGACGCACAAGCCGCTCGGCGATTGGTTTGTCCGTCGAGTACCAGCTCTCCCCGTCGATGCTGTCAACGCAGAAGAGTTGCAGGTAGCCGCTCTCCAGTTTTTCGCTGAGACCGCCGACCAGACCGCGCTCCTCCCAGTCGTTGAATCGGCCCATCGACGGCGGGAAGACCAGGGCGCGAGCGCCGCCGTGGCCGAAGACCAGCAGCTCCATCTCGCGTCCCAGCGATGG
>JBBSDR010000946.1:0-3856 GCA_038240465.1 Gemmatales bacterium | reverse complement strand
TCTCGCGCATTGAAGGCGGCATACGCCGCGCGGAGCAGGTCGGTGTCCGACGCTGGCTTTTCCACGGGAGTCAACGTGTGGGCGTCGCGGGCCAGGAGCCAGCGGCCGTCGGGCTGTTTGCGCCATATCGTTATACGATGACCGGCGAGTTGCGCCGCTTCTGCGCTGGCGACCGGGGTCACGGATAACAAGTCTCGGCTCCGCGTGTAGGCGACTTCGCCGACGACCACGACCTCTTCCAACTCGCTGCTGCAACGGATACGGGCTTGTTGGTGGGCGACCGAGAAGCCGGCGGAAAATCCATCCTGACCGCACGGCGCTCGGCCCGGATTGAGAAACACGACATCGTCCGCCATCAAGGTGAGCAAGCGGACAAGATCACCGGCGTTGACGGCATCGATCCAGGCCGACTGCACTTCTCGGATGGCTCGTTCATCATGTCCCATCTGCAACCTCCGCCGCCAATTCTCACGATCCAATGGGTTGCCCCGTGCGAAGCGATCGCTGGGCACCCGAGAGGGATTTCGGTGCATTCCGGCATGTGCTGGGCGTCACGAACGGGAACTGTTCCGCCGCACCCGTTTCAGCAGGCGGCGCACGATCCGCCGCCAATCTATCTCCACCCAGTCGTCGCCGAGCGGTGAGACGCGATAATGCCGCCACCCTTCCAGGTCGAAGGCCCCGGCCATCCACATCGATCGCTCGCCGTTGCTGGTATGTACGATGACGGGACGGACAAGCGGCTGCAACACCAGCCACTGCGCCACCATGTAGCCATCACCCGGATCATAACCGCCAGGCTCCGGCTCCAGATCGTGGTCAAGGGAGATCAGGACCGTGGACGGCAGCAGCGGGCCTGCCTCACGAATCATGGCATGCGCGTCGCGCCACACCCTGAGCGGCAGGTCAGGATCCAAGGCGCGGAGCACCGCAGTGAACCGCTCCAGACGTTCGCTATCGTCCTCCAGCATCAGGATCATGGCTTACCAGTCCGTTCCCAGAACCGCCCCGCTGCTTCATCGAGCGATGCGACTGGCTGCACGCCTGTCCGTTGAGCGACGAGTGTAGCCTGGCGGGCTTTGAACCGTTTCCCGAACCGCTTTGCCCTGCGCTCCTGAGTTTGGTCGGTCGGTTGCCCGCGCCGCCGCACCTCCCAGGCCGTCCCTGACCACTCCATCTTCTTCTTGAACCGCCGCAGCGCCTTGCTGATCGGCTCCCCATCCGCAACTACGATCCGGACATTCATCGAGATGCGTCTTGTACGGCTGACGCGATGCCGAGGAAAAACAGCCCACCGAAAACAGTATCCTCCCGCGCCGCCAGTCCGCCGTCAAGCCACTGACCACCGGAAACCAGGTCGCTTGCTCAGTTCAGGCCGAGGCACAGATCGACTGCCCAGCAGCCGCGCACATGCGGGCCGGGGCCACGCAGGTGGGCCAGGATCTCGGCGTCGGCGCAGCCCGCCTCCTCAAGAGCGTCGGCGAGGATCGGCAGACTGTGGAAGTCGCGGTCGGTGTAGATCGCCTGAGCCACCTTGGAGACGGTCCCGTTGTTCCACGTCAACCAGACGGGGTCAACGGCGACGGGGCGGAACGGGTTGCCGAAGATGCAGCGTGCCAGGGCAGATTGTGCCCTCATCTCGCTCGCCCGTTTGTCCCCGACTGCCCACGCTGCGTGCCCCACAGCCACCGAACACGAGTGTTCGAGAGTCGCATCCAGCCCGACGCCTCGTCCGAGGGCGTCCGTAGCAGCATAGGCACGGTGAAGGCAGCGGTCATGATCTATCCGGTATCCACAGTCCACTGCCGCAGCCGCAACAGTCTGTAGTTTCGCTTCGCTTGCTTCTCCGTCCGCAATTGCCTCGACAACATCAACGACAAGCCGACATTCAGCCTCCGTGATGCGTGTCCAGATCCGACGGCAGCACGCCACACCCAGCAACCTCCACTTGCGAGCAGCGGGCCTGGCTCTATTCGACCACAACTTCTCTGCATCTGGGTGGCCACTGATGAACCAGAGCATGCTGTCCGGGTTTTCACACAGCAGCCACTCCACCTCGGTCATCTATTAACCCTCTGCCGCCACCCGACCACCGGAACCTGGACAACGAAAAGGGGTCAAACCCCGATCCAAATTTGATTCGCTCATAAATTTGGATCGGGGTTTGAGCCTCTTTTCGTTGCAAATGGAACGCGAATGGGAGCGCGAGGCGTGGGAGCGGTTTGAGTAACCGCACCCAGCGTCATCTGCCCTTGTCCTTTGGGGGCTGATCGCCAGAACCGGGTTTGCCTCCTCCGGTCATTTTCTTGACCAGGAACATGCCGAGGCCAATGACACCACCAATGATGCCGCCGATCAGGCCCTTCATAAGCACCTGATTCCAGTCGAAGTCCCCAAACAACATGACGTATTCCTCGTGGTCGCCCGCTATTGCGGGCAATGTCCCCAAAGCCAACTGCTCGTTCTCATTCTCTCTCGCCTCCCTTGCTCCGTCAAGTCCCCGCGCCCCGATTCCCGTGAACCCGAACTGATGTCCGTAAGACGAAGTCAGTCCCTCCAGCGCGAGATCAGTTCGGGGGGCCAGTATCGCGATGGGAGGAGCATCATAGCTGGCGTCTCTTCCGGGTTGATGATGATGGGAAATGATGGCCGGTTAAGGTAGTGAAAGGGCAGGTGCGTCGGCTGGATAAAGCAGGTGGCGAAGCAAACGGAGCGGCCGCCAGTGTAAGAGTCCGGCATCTCCCGCCGCAGTACCCGCGCCATCTCGTCCGTGACAGCAGCGACAAACTCTTTAAGCTCTCGATCTACTCTCCGAAAGCCCTTCTGGGCGAACAAGCCGTGCGCCATCCTTGTCAGCAAGGCCAGTCGCCCATCGAAGAATGAATCGGTGCTGTAAATCGCGTTCGCCGGGCATGTCATCCGGTTCGTAGGCTCGAAGAGGATCTGGTTCGCCTGGACGAGTTGTCCCCAGACAACCTGCCCCCGGGCCAGAAGTAGGTCCTGATCATGAAGGATTTGGAGCAGATCATCGTTGCTCTCGACGAATGCTTTGTTGAGGGCCGGGTCAAGAGCGATACGGTCAGCCGGATTACACGCTCTCGGAGCAAGCCCGAAATGCTCCCGACATGCGCGGATGATGGACACCTCGGCCTCTTGTTCCGGCTCCGCATTGTTTGCGGCACGTCGGAATTCGGTCACTTGAGAGATGCTCGGGGAGCTGCCAAACAGGCGTCGCAAGAAGTCAAACATGCTGATTCCCCACGCAAGACGCAGTCGTCCATTAACGGAATTTTACCTCCGCTCATCGCCCTCGTCAATAAACGGGCGACCAACCGAGACGGATTCCGGCTCACCTGATGAAGTGTGCCTTGATGACGGCCAGGTCCGCCGCCAGCGTCACTGAGAACCCCGGACAGCCTGGCCTGCCGCCGCTCCCCCGCATCCTCGGCGGCCTCTCCTTGTCCACGAAGATGACGTGTAGCAGGTCGCCCTCCCGGCACACGCTGATCTTGTACTCGGCCAGGTCGGCGCGAGGGCATCGGTCCCGGAAGACGGCGGCCGCTGTGTTGATTGCCACAACGTTACCCTCAGCCGCAGGTGATGCAGTCCGCATCGCCAAGTAGTCGCTCCCCAGCAAGCACTCGACCTGCTCGAATCTTGGCATTGCTCTCCCCTGCGGTAGCCCAGACCACCTGCGCTCAGCGTAAGGCACCCGGCCACTTGCGTCCAGGCCCCATGATGACCCGAACCAGGAAAGGGACAACGAATTGGGGTCAAACCTCGATCAAAATTTGATTCGCTAATAAATTTGGATCGGGGTTTGACCCCTTTTCGTTGCCCCTTTTCGTTGCCGACC
>JBBSDR010000945.1:0-3861 GCA_038240465.1 Gemmatales bacterium | reverse complement strand
TCGCGGCCGAGGTCCTGGTTCTTGTCGAGATAATCGCGAACGCCCATCCGCATGGCGGTCAGCGGCGTGGCCTGATGGGCGTAGCCGGTGATCATGATGGCCACAATGTCGGCGTTGAAGACGTGCAAATCCTCGAGTAGCTGCAGGCCGTCGTTGCCGGCGCCAAGGTTCCAGTCGAGGATGGCCAGATCGATGGGCCGTTGGTTGGCGAGAGTGAGAGCCGTCTCGGCGTCGGCGGCGGTCAGGACCACGACGCCGAGATGGGCTTCTTCGAGCCAGTCGCGAAAGGTGCGCCGCACCGGCTCCTCGTCATCGACGACAAGGATGATTTCCGGTGGCGAGGAGGATGTTGCGCTGGTCATGTCTATCTGGAGGATCCCCCTCCTCGTTCCCTCGCAGTGCGTGGGAACGAGGACGGTTAATCCGTATCCGGTTGACTGAGGAGGTCATCAAGGTTGCCGGTGTAGGCGATGACGTATGCCTGTCTGTCCGACGGACGCACCTTGACTTTGACGCGGTAGCCTCCCGCGTCCTGCCTCTCCTGCTGCACGTCGCTCAGGTTGAACTGATCGGATGACAGGATGAACACCTGGGCCACCTGGGCGGCGGAACTCTGCGAAGAGCGGACGAAGAGCAACTGCGGCACCTCCTGGCCATCGAAGGGCGCCAGGCTGTAGGAGACCAGGTAGCGGTAGTTGAATTCGGCCGGAACGACAACTTTTCGCCGCCGGGAGTGGAACCACGCCTGGGCATCGGAAGCCGTGGGCGGGGAATGCTCGTAAGCAGCGAGGACCACACTCACGAGGGACTCTTCGGAGGGTTGCAGCAAATGGCTTTTCTTCCAGCGCAAGCCGCCCCAGACCAGCAGCATGACGGCGGCAGCGACAGCGGCATAGCGCGCCCCGCGGTTGAGCCATTGCTTCCACCAGTCGTCGCGTTGCCGTTTCAGCCGGGACAACAGCCGATCCTTGAGTCCCGCGGGAACAGGCACATCGCGAATAGCCTCGCCGAGATGAGCGTCAAACTGGCGTTCGGCACGGGCGAGGCTGTCGCATTCCTGACAGTTGGCCAGATGGGCATCAAGCGCGGCGCGATCGGCGGCGTCGAGGTCGTGACCTTGAGGCCGGGCAAAATCCAGGAGATAGCGAGCGGCTTTACAATCCATTTCCATTGGTCGCCCTCCCCGAGCGGGAGCCTGTGGTTGCCGGAGTCGGGGGATACAACTTCGCTCGCAACCAGGCCCGGGCTCGCGCCAGACGCGACATCACGGTGCCTATCGGCAGGTCCATCTGCTCGGCGATGTCGCGATAACTGAAGTCGTCGAAATAATACAACAAGATCGGCGTCCGGAAAACCTCAGGTAGCTCGTTGAGCGCTTGCTGAAGCTGTTCTCGATCGACGTCGGTCAGCGATTCGATCTGCGCCTCGGCCACATCGCCCACCAACTCAAACGACAGAGTGGGCTGGTTCTTCTCGGTTCGCACCCGATGCAGGTAGGCGTTGCGCAGAATGCTGAAGAGCCAACTCTTGGCCCGTTCGGCCTGGCGAAGCTGGCCCAGGTTCATCTGCGCCTTGCAGAACGTCTCCTGCGTGAGGTCCTCGGCGTCGGCCTCGGAGCCAGTCAGCCGATAGGCGTAGCGAAAGAGAGAGGTGTAGTATTCCTCGACAAGCCTCTCAACGCTTCGCTGACTGCCGGGCATTCCCATGGCACAACATCCTCATTAGACACGAACCCGGCCGAGGGCTATTTATTCCCGTCGCCGAAAGAATTTCTCGGAAATTCTTGAGCCGGCGCTGGCCGCTCCTTTGCCTCTTCCCTATCCTCTCGTGCGGTGCCTGTTTCCGTACGTCACGCTACGCGATTGAAAGCCCACATGCCAGCGCAAACTCGCTTGCGCGACGGAACGCGAGTTGTGATCCCTCTGGAGTTATTCCGAATTCGAGAAGGAAAATTCACACGCGGGAGAAAAAGACGGGAATAAACAGGGACGGGGCGCATCTTGAAATCGAACTGTTGGCCGCAGGGGTCAACGCGAACTACTTCCGAGGAAGGTACACCATGAAGAAGCTCTTCGCACTGCTCATGGCCCTGTCGCTGGTGATCATCACCGGCTGCAGCGGCGACAAGAAGGACGACAAGAAGGACAAGAAGGACGGCGACAAGAAGACGCCGCCGGTCGACAAGAAGGACATGGACAAGAAGGACATGGACAAGAAGGACATGGACAAGAAGGACATGGACAAGAAGGACATGGACAAGAAGGACGACAAGAAGGACGTGCCGCCGATCGACAAGAAGGACGACAAGAAGGACGTGCCGCCGATCGACAAGAAGGACGTGCCGCCGATCGACAAGAAGGACGACAAGAAGGACGTGCCGCCGATCGACAAGAAGGACGATAAGAAGGACGACAAGAAGACCCCGCCGCCCCCCGAGAAGAAGGCTCCGAACTGAGATCGTTCGAGTTCAATACAGGTTGGTAAGGAGGCGGCGGCAACGTCGCCTCCTCCCGACGAAGAGCACTTGTAAGCTTCCCTTCCGTCACTCCAACCCTTCACGACCGTCCCCGCAGGATAGGGCTTAAGGCTCAGCAACCTGAACACCATTTCGTCTTGGCCCTGCTTTCCTTCCCTGTCTGCCCTGCCGAGACCCGCTTGCAAACGCTGCCGTGCATCCTCGAAGGACGCCCGCGCTGGCGATGTCCTGCATTGGTGGAGAATGAAACGAGGACCAGTCAGACTTTGATATCAGGCTCCCCTTTTTCTTCAGCAGCCCGCCGATGCCGCCAGCGGTCCCAGAAGTCTCCGGGAACCCATACCCCGTAGAGCGCCAGCGTGTAAAAGCTGAACCAGCCAACTTCGAGAAGCAGAAAGATGCCCAGATGAAGGGCGACGCCGAACCAAAGCGCCCATTTCCGCGTCCGGCCCCACAGGACCAGGAGCGGAAACAGGGTTTCCCACCAGACCGAAACCCACGTCATTCCATAAGTCGCCCACCAGGGCAGCGGAAATTCCGCCCAGGCAATGCGGGTTCGCGGGATGCTGTTGAGGACGTAATAAATCGAACTGCCCTCCCACCAGGTGGAAGGCTCGCCGGGGACGAAATATCCGCGCAGTTTGGCCAGGCCGGTTGACAGGTAGACGACGCATAACTGGATTTGCAGCAAACGCACGCCCCAGGCCGGCACAAGAGGCGCATCCCAGCCCGCCGGAAGGGGCAGGCCACGTTTCACGAGCCGGCGTTTCTCGCGCCACCAATCCAGCGAAAAAGCCCGGCCCGAGGGCATGAACATTATCAGGAACAGAGCGGCGTTCAACAGGTCGTCGCCGCTGTTCGTGACGACCCAGTTACGACTGTGGAAGCACATTGTCAGGAACCAGACCAGTATAGCCATAATCCGCGTGTGCCAGCCGACAAGGAGCAGGATTGTCACCAGGAGCCAAAGGGCGAAAACCCACTTGATAATGCACATGTCGTCGGTGTTGAAAAACAGGATGGTCCAGTGCCACTGCTTCAGCATCCACTCGTCGTGCAACCCGGCGAAGGCGACCCCTTCGGGGCCGAATAGCTCGCCCAGGATCGGCAGGTAGCTGATCAGCAGGTCGGTTAGCAGCGCCAGTGCCAGAAGGATGCGGAGCAGGGCCAGACGCTCCGCCCGGACCGGCTCATGCCAAAATCGCACCCAGCGAGACTCATGAGCGTAAGGGTTCATCGGCGGCAGCGGTGTCACTTGTGGTCGCTTTTCTCGAGCTTGCGGCCTGTGCGGGTGGCCACGTCGTAAGCATAAAACGGGGGGTTCTTTTCCTCGCCCAGCGGCACCTGTTGGGCTTCCAGGAAGGCGCGGACATCCTCGCCGGGTG
>JBBSDR010000944.1:0-3864 GCA_038240465.1 Gemmatales bacterium | reverse complement strand
TTCCTCGACACCCTCGGCGTGCTGCCGGTGCCGGACGAGGTGCGTTTGTTCCTGGCCGACAACAAACCCGACAAACGAAAACGCCTTATCGAGCATCTGCTGAGCCGGCCCGAGTTCGTCGATCACTGGTCGCTGTTCCTGGGCGACTTGCTGCAAAACCGCAAGGAACGCGATCACGATGTTCGCGGCGCGAAGGGCGTGCGCGGCTTCCATCTCTGGTTGAGACAGCAGGTCGAGAAGAATCGCCCCTGGGACGAGATCGCCCGCAACGTCCTGACGGCAAAGGGCCAGAGCGACGACGCGCCGGCCGTCGGCTACTTCATTGTCACCGTTGGCGAACAGGGCGAGGCGCATCGTTCGGAGGTGGCCGCCTCGGTGGCGCAGGCGTTTCTCGGCACGCGGATCGGCTGCGCCCAGTGCCACAACCATCCGCTGGAGCGCTACACCCAGGACGACTACTATCACTTCGCCGCCTTCTTCTCGCGCATCAAAATGATGCGCAAGGAGTCGAAGGATGGGCCGACGAGCCTGCTCGTGGCGGCCTACGACGGCAAGCCGAGCAAGGCCCCTGTCGGTGTCGTCCAGCCGCGGACGGGTCGATTTATGTCGCCGCAGCCGCTCGACCGGGCGCCGCAGACAATCGACCCTGACAGCGATCCGCGCGAGCATCTGGCGCGGTGGATGACCGATCCGAAGAACGACTATTTCAGCGGCGCGATGGTCAATCGCGTCTGGAAGCACTTCCTCGGGACGGGTCTTGTCGAGCCGGTCGATGATCTGCGCGCCAGCAATCCGCCGACGAATCCCGAACTGTGGAAGGCCCTCAATCGGGAGTTCGTCGCCAAGAAATACGACCTGTGCCAGTTGATGCGTGTGATCCTCGAGTCGCGGACCTATCAGTTGAGCGCCTCGACGATGCCGGCCAATGCGAAGGACGCGCGTTTCTACTCGCACTATTACGCCCGCCGGCTGCCGGCCGAGGTGCTGCTTGACGCTCTGGCGCAGGCGACGGAGGTGCCGGACCGTTTCCCGGGCTATCCTGAGGGCCTGCGCGCCGGCCAGTTGCCGGACCCGACGTTGAAGTCGTACTTCCTGACGGTTTTTGGCCGTTCGGAGCGGGTGACGGCCTGTGCCTGCGAGCGGAGCGGCGAGGTGACGCTGCCGCAGGTGCTGCACCTGCAAAACGGCGAGACGGTGGTGCAGAAGATCGCCTCGGACTCGGGCCGGCTGGCACGGCTGTTGAAGGAGAAGAAGACGGACGAAGGCGTCCGCGACGAGTTGTTTTTGGCGACCCAGGGCCGGTTGCCGTCGGAGTTCGAGAAGGAGGCGGTGCGGAAAGCGCTCGCGGACGGCGAACGCGGCGAGGTCTTCCGCGATCTGTTCTGGGCGCTGCTGAACTCGAAGGAGTTCTCGTTCAATCATTGAGAAATGCGTGACCCTCCAGGCGGCGATTGATGCCGTTCATGGTCCTTATGCGACAGGGGAGGCGAACAATGATTCCGAATGAGAAGTATGTTGAGATCGCTCGCGGCTTGTTGCGCAAGACCGAAACCGGAACCGCAAAGTGGGTTCAAGGGGCCGGAGAGATGTCTGAGTTCGTCCTGAATCTCCCGGCCTCGCGGATCTTTCTTCAGTATACGTCGCCAACAGTGGAAGACGACCGAATCACCTTGGCATTGTGCCAACCCGAAGGGCGAGCGGTCGGATCCTGGATTGTACATGAATCCGATCCCGACTGGGAACTCGCACAGACGCTGTACTCGGCAGTCAGCCGACAAGTCGTGGGATGGGATCGAGTCCTGGAAGATATCGAATCCTTTTTGCAGAAGTCTGGGGTCTGAGGCGATGAAACGCCTGTCGGATTGAAACGCTATCGCTGGTGTACCCGAAGAGGGGAACTACATGCTCGATATTCACCTGGGACGACGTGATTTCCTACGAGTCGGCGCTGTGGGCGCGTTATCGCTGCCAATGCTGCTCGCCGGCCAGGCGCAGGCGGCGCACGGCAAGGCGAAGTCCGTCATTCTCGTCTATCTCGGTGGTGGCCTGTCGCATCACGACAGCTTCGACCTCAAACCCGACGCGCCCGAGGAAGTTCGCGGCAAGTACAAGCCTATCGACACGAATGTGCCGGGCCTGAAGATCGGCGAACTGCTGCCGCGCATGGCGAAGACCATGAACAAGGTGGCCCTGGTGCGCTCCGGAGCGCACAACAACGACCATCACGAGACGGCGACCAACTGGGTCCTCAGTGGCCGGTTTGGCTCGGCGTTCGGCGACTATCCCGCCATCGGCGCTGTCGTCGCCCACGAGACCGGCTTCAACGGCAAGATGCCTCCTTATGTCGCCGTGCCGCGCAATCCGTCGTTCACCTGGGAACTGGGCAAGAGTGTCTATCTCGGCGGCCGCTGCGAATCGTTCAAGGCCGGCGATCCCAACACGAAGGACTATCGCGTCCAGGACCTGACGTCTCCCGAGACGCTGAGCGACAAGCGAACCAGGCGGCGCGAGAGCTTGCTGCAAGCCGTCGATGGCCTGGCGAAGAAGATCGAGGAGAACGATCAGCTCAATACGTTCGATGCTTTCCATCAGCGGGCCGCCCAGATGGTGCTGTCGAGCGAGGCGCGGGCGGCCTTCGCCATCGATAGGGAGAGCGAGAAACTGCGCGACCGCTATGGCCGCAATACTTTCGGCCAGAGCGCCCTGCTGGCGCGGCGTCTGATCGAATCGGGCGTCCGCTTCGTCACGGTCAACTATGGCGGCTGGGACCATCACGCGAAGATCTTCGACAGCCTCAAGAACAAGCTGCCGGAGTTCGACCAGGGCTTCTCGGCCCTCATTGAGGACGCGCATCAGCGCGGCCTGATGAAGGATACGTTGATCGTCTGTTTCGGCGAGTTTGGCCGGACGCCGAAGATGAACAAGGACGCCGGCCGCGATCACTGGGGACAGGCCGCATCGCTGCTCTTTGCCGGCGCCGGCGTGAAGCCGGGCCAGGTCATCGGCGCCACCGACAAGCAAGGGGCGTTCGTGACGCGCCGCCCGGTCAGTCCCGCGGACGTGGCCTGCACCCTCTATGAGGCGCTGGGCATCAATCCGCAGAAAGCGCTGACGACGCCGGACGGCCGGCCCGTCGAGATCCTCGACCAGGGCGAGACGGTCAGGGAACTGTATGCGTGAAGCGCGCGACTTCGGTCTTGCCGCGCTCCGGGAACAGGAGTACGCTTCAGTCTGAGACTGCATCCAGCGAACCCCTTCGGGGAGAACCACCTCATGGCTTCGCTTGCTCCGCCGCCCGCGCCGCCGCGTGTCACCGTCAGTGAGAACGACGGCGTGCGCCGCCTGCGGCTGCGCCTGTTCCAGATCATGACCAGCGCCGTCACCGTTTTCGCGACCGCCTGGTTTTGCACCTTCGGCGCTATTCCCGCCATTCTCGCCCTGATGGTTGCCAAGCACATCCTCGTCGCCGTCCTCGTCATGGGACTGGGAATTCACGACTGAGCGGAGCATCCATGTCCTTCCCGCGCCGGCTCGCACTCGCCCTCCTTCTCCTCTTCCTTGTCTCGGGTTGTGGCCGCTCGAAGCCGCGCGTGGTGCTGTACTGCGCCCAGGATCGCGAATTTGCCGAGGAACTCCTCGCCGATTTCGCCAAGTCCGCCGGCCTCGAAGCCGTGCCGAAGTTCGACACCGAGGCCGACAAGTCAGTCAGTCTTTACGTCGAACTGCTCAAGGAAAAGGATCGGCCGCGCTGCGACGTCTTCTGGAACAACGAAGTCCTCTCGACGATCCGTTTGCAGAAGCAGGGCCTGCTGGTGCCGTACGCCAGTTCTGCCGCGAATGGCCTGCCGGCATGGGCGACGGCGA
>JBBSDR010000943.1:0-3868 GCA_038240465.1 Gemmatales bacterium | reverse complement strand
TCGATCAGGTTCAGGTTCGGTGAGTAGGCCGGCAGATGTTTCAGGTCGAACGTCACCCCGGTTTCCGCCCGGGTCCTGGCGATCCACTCCTTGAGGACCTTAGCGTGCTGATAGCGGGCGTTGTCCAGGTAGATGCGGAAGTGCCTCGTCTGGGGGTGCTTGCTCATCATCAAGGTGAACAACTCGATCACACTCTGGGCGTTGAGGTTCTTGTCCGTGTACCGGCGGTCGAGGTATTCCTGGTCGTCGGGGCCGTAGGCGCCGAGGATGTTCAACCGCTTCCTGCCCCCGCCGACCCCGACCTCGAACCGCTGCCCGCCAAGCAGCCAGCAGTAGAAGACCACCTCCAGCCCGTACAACGGATGCACGCCGTCGATGAAGTAGCGGCGCCAGTTCTCGGCCTCGACCTGGCCCTTGTCGATCTCGTACTCGGCGACGAACCCCTTCTGCATCTCCTGGTCGGCCTTGAAGAGGAAGGCGCTGACCTTGTGGAAGGAGCAGCCCAAACGCTTGAGCAGCTTGCGCATGCCGCCGGGGGAGTATTTCCGGGCGAAGGTCTTCTCGACCCAGTCACAGACCTGTGCAGCGGAGCGAAACCGACCGGTCGCGATCTCCTGCTTGAGTTGCTCCCGTTGAGCCTTGCTCAGTCAGCCGGGGTCGCCCTGGTAGTTTAGCGAACGCAAGAGTTGCAGCCCGCCGGCGCGGTACAACGCCAGCCAGTTCTTCACCGTCCGCGGGCAGACGTCCAACAGATTGGCGACTTCCTCCGCGGAGTAGCCATCCGCCAACCACAGCAACGCCGAAAGGCGCTTGTGAATCCGGGCGTCCTTCTCCTTTCGTCGGAACTTCTCGATCCGCTTGCGCTCCAGCGTTTCCAATGACAACGTGCAGCTGGTCTGCTCCATCGCCGTTTCTCTTCAGGGGACTTGCTCTTGCCTCATCTCATGGTTTATGGGAAATCCCGAGGCGCGGCAGTATAGTCTAAAACCTCCACTGCACCTGAAATTGAAACCCGACGCCATCGTTGTTCCGCAGTACTGTGTAGGCTGTCTTGCGATAGGTGACTTCCCCACCAACCCGGAATGCCTGCGTCACGTCCCAGATCAGATTGGCAAAATAGGCCTCGTTGAGGAGTCGCTGGCCCGGAGCGAGGTCGCGCTCGAGCGGGTCATCGATCCCGTAGCCGATGTGACTGTGCAGGTTGTCCGGGCATATGTAGCAGTAGACTTCGCACCACCCGCCCGCGGAATGGACGCCCCGGAACGTGACCGAATTGATGTTTTGGAGAATCCCGCCGCCGTATGTGCCGAGCGTCTGTCCCATGAAGACTTCTCCCTGGACACCGAAACGGTCGGTGATCGCCCAGCGCAAATCGGTGCCAAGGCCCCAAACGTTTGCCACCACTTGTGTCTGAGCCGGGACTGTGGTTCGGATCTGGCCGACGACACCGGAGATACCGATCTCGAATGGTCGCCTGGCCTCCTGCCCTTCGCCCACAAGCCGCCCCAATGCAAGGGCCGCGCGAGCCTCCACGTTGGGCCAGCCGTTGTCTTCGCTAATTCGGAATTCGTTATCCACCAATGTAGGAATCGGCTCACTAACTCCGAGGGTAAGCGTAACCTGCGATTCATCGGACGGATGGAGAAAGCGCTCGATCCGAGCTTGGCTGCGTATCAAACCAGTGTTGCCGGCACCTGTGAGAACGGTGAAAGGTAGCACGGTCGGGTTGAGCGGGTTGAAGATGTCCGGCTGCAAGCCGGCCGCAAACCTCCAGTCATTATTTTTCAGGTAGCCAAACACCTGAAGGGGGAGAATCCCGTACTGATCGGCGATGATCGGGGTGCTGTAAAGGTTTACCCTGACCTGGGCACCCGTCTCGAAGTCCCGGATTTTGGGCCCAGTGATGAGCGCGAATAACGCCGTCTGCCGCGCGGACGCATCGAAGGTGTCCTGTTTGAACCCGGAGACTGGCCCCGGAGTAAGGTAGTAGGGCGTGCCGGGAGCGACGGGCCGAGCGCTGTGAAAGAAAAAGTCCGCCGTGATGGCCCCCCCGAGGGTGAGCTTGAAGTTGTCGTCCAGCAATGTGACCGAGGGTTTCTTGGAGAGCTCCGTAACCGACTTCTCTATCGTCGGCAACTTTTCCTGTTCGACCAGCTCTTGCTTCTCTTGGTTATCAGGCTTGTCATTCTCTGAATTACCCGTCACAAAGGGCGCTGCGAGAGGGGTGATCGCGTAGGGACTGACGGCCATCCCCGGCTGACGGCCGGTGGTAGCTGCGGGCGCATAGCCGACCGTCGGCGATACTGGCGGTGACTCCACACGCACTTGTGCATTCGATCGTACCGCGTAAACGAGCAAAGCGGCAACACAACAAGCTCTGATCCGTGGCCTCATCCCATTCCCCCGCGTGGTCCTCCAGTTCTTTTGCGGTAGGGGAAATGGCAAAGTTTGCCGAATCTGTCAATAGGGAGATTGCCCGGATTGGCTTCTTTGGTAGCAGCCGGCCCAATGGGCCGGGGAAACTAGGCGGCCAAGTTAACTTGTACGCGGCCCGGGGTCACGTCCTTGCCGTTGCGAGCATCTTCCCGGACGCGCCGCCGGCAACGAGCTGACCGCCGGGCAGTACCAGATGATCTCGACAGCATCGACCTCAGCCGCGTCCGCTGCTTCAAGCGGGGTCGTCCCGCCTGATCATCCTACAGGGCGGCGACAGTCGTCGGGCAAGGGGGCGTCAGCGGTCACGGGGGAGGGCCTCCCCAGCGGCGACAGTAGGCGACCGGGCAAGCGCGAGAGAACCGGCAGGGGCTTGCCAGGGGGCAGAAGACGGAGTAGGTTACCGTTCGCTCAGTGGTGGGCAGGCTGGGCTGCGTCTCCATGCAGCGGGCGGGCGTGGCCTGGTTTGTGCTCGAGCGGATCGCCGCTTACTGGCCTGAACTGGATACCAGCCGTCAAGGAAGTGGTTAGCGACGATTTTGCGTTCGTGCAGGAATGGAGCGGGGTCATTCCATGGGAGAGGCACTTGGGCAAGCCTGGGAGGAGCTCTTCGGTCGGGTGGATGGACCGATGAGCTTCCGGCTGATCATCCAGCCCGCTGTTGCGACATTTCTTGCGATTCGAGCGGGATGGGCGGATGCCCGAGAAGGTCGGGCGATCTTCTTCTGGACCCTTACACGCGAACCGACAAAAACGCGAGTAGTGCTCAGAAACCTATGGACAATTGCGGGCAAAGTATTCCTCGTTGCTCTTGTACTGGATGCAATTTACCAGATTATCGTATTTCATTGGATCTACCCAATCCAGGGGCTGATCGTAGCCACGTTGCTCGCTCTTGTTCCGTGCATGGTGGTTCGGGCTGTCGGGAATCGCATTGTAACCATGGCAAGCCGGGGACAGTCCACGGAGAACAAGGAAATACCGCCGGCTGACTTGAAAGACAGCACCAAAGGTCCTGAGGCCACTCATAATAAAGGTGACGAGACAAAACTGCGCGACGACAAACACCAAGCTTGAAAGGAAGACTGACATGCAGAACGACTGGACGAAACCCTCCGCCATGGCAATCCCCGAAGGGGGGTTCTTCAAGGACACCGTCGAGCAAGGCCGTTACGGTCCGATCTTCCCAAAGACCCCGGCCTGCTATGGCTTCTCGATCATCGCGAAGATCATTCCGGGCAGCGAGCAGAACTTCTACGAGTATGGGAGAAATGTCGAGAAAGCCGTCGCGGGTCAACCGGATTTCCTCGCACCACTCAAGCTGCACTATCTGCGCTGGAATCTCTTCAAGATCAAAGGTGATACCTACTTCCAGTACATGGGCATCTTCGACACTGATTGGGACAAATACGGCGAAGACGCAGTGGCCATCTTC
>JBBSDR010000942.1:0-3869 GCA_038240465.1 Gemmatales bacterium | reverse complement strand
GAGGAGGCCGTGGTGACGCTGAAGAACGGCGCCAACGCTCTGGAAGTGGTCGCGGTCAACCGAGATGGTCGATCGCCGCGCGCGCAGGTTGTCGTCAGCTGCACGGGTCCGGCCGTACTCGTTGACATCGACCGGGTGGAGCTGATGACCGACAAGGGTGAAGTGGAGAATGTGCTGCGGCCCGTCTATCGATCCAACGGCGACGTCACTTTCCCGACGGCGCCGCGCAGCCTGGTGTGGCTGGTCGGCTGGGTGCGCTGGAGCGACCCGGAGGCCAAGGCACTGAATGACCGAGCTCTGGAGGTGGTGGTGAAAGTGGGAGACTGCCGTCAGTTCCCGGTGGCGCTGGGGCTGAGGGGCAAGGAGGACGAGGCCAACATCCGTCCCTTCCGCGTTCCCGTGGTGCTGATCGGGACGGAGAACCGGATCAAGATCGACGTGCCGTCAATCGGCCAGCAGGAATTGAGCCGCCGCGAATTGGAGTTGACCTGCGCCGCGCCGGCGAAGAACCAGCGGTTGCACGTCCTGATCATCGGGGTCAACGTCAAGGATTCGGTCGGGCTGAAAAAGCGGATTCTGGACGCGCTGAACGTGGAAGCCGGGAATCGGCCTGCCGGCGCCCAGGGTGAGTTCTTCAAGAAGCCTCCCTTCGAGCGATGCGTCCTGTACCACGTCCTCGCTGGCGAGGTGGAACGCGGCAAGGTCGAGGCCCAACTGGTGGAGATCAACAATGAGATCACGCGGTTGAAACGCGTGACTGGCTGGCTCAATGATGTAGTGCTGATCTACTACCAGGGAGAGGACAAGGTGGTTCCGGAGAAGAAAGAGCGCTGGCTGAAGACGAGCATCAACTACCGGATCCCCAGGGCGCCGACGGAGAGTTTCGCCATCCCCTGCCACGATTTGCCGCGGGTGCCGGGGGCACAGTTACTGCTGCTCAACGTGGCGGGGCCGCCGGACGGACGGGTGGCTGACCTGGACTGGGGCGGCGACCCGGACACCGGCCTGATGCGCTATGCCTTTCACGATCCGGCCGAACCGGGAAAAGTCGATCCGGCACTGCTGGGTCTGTTGCAAGAGGCGATCCGCAAGAAAGGGCGACTGGGCGAAGTGGTCAATCACCTCAACGATCTGCTTGGCCGGCACTCCACGAAGTTCAGCCCCCTGGTCGTCCTCGATAAGGATCAGGCCAGCCGGCGGATCAATGAGCCGGACCGCTGACTCCCTCTGGCGAGCGAGAGCCTTTTGCTCGCTCGCCAGGAAACTTCTCCTTTTCCTCGCTGATTCTTCCTCTCTTGTGGCCCGTAGGAGTTCCGCAAATTCGTTACAGTCGGTTCCACAATTCCCTCCACCTTCCTATTTTCGCTTCGTTCGCCCTGTCCCTCCTGTCGATGCAAATAGCGATAAGCCTTCAAACCCCTCCGGCCCCGGTCACGGATACGACCTGCTGGATCGGGTCGCGCGAACTACTCTCCCGTTCAGGAGGAACCTATGCGTCGCAGGTTGAACCAGTGGACCCTGTGTCGGACAACCCTCGTGGCAGCCCTCTGGCTGGCCGGGTCGTTCGTCTGGGCTCAGCAGTCCTGCCTCACCCCCACGGTCCCCAATTGTCGTCCCGCTCCTGGTATCGTCCCAGTCCCCATGCCCGGAACCGTCCCCTCCATGCCAGGCGCGGAACCCCTGCTCCCCCCGGAGGGCAGCGGTATGGGAAGCAGCGCCACTCCAAACAGCGCGGGGTCGGCCATGTTCGCCGACCTGGCTTCCGGCGCCGATGTCGGGTCCAGTGTCGCTCTCGCTGCCCCGGGTGGCTACCTTGACAGCGCTATCCCCAAATCGATGATCCGGCTCCGCTATGATGCGGGGTTTGACATGAATCGGCCGGACCGCGCCGAGTACTTCTACGCCACCTGGCGGGAACTGTCTTTCCACCCGCACGGCATCAATGGGCATGGGGTATTTTTCGATCCGAAGGCACGAGGCCCGGTGCAATTGCCTGGGAAGGTCGATTACCAGGAAGTTTCCTCGTACTTTGAGTACGCCGTCAACGATCGGTTCTCCGCTTTCGTGGACGTCCCGTTCCGTGACATCGACTTCGACAACCTCCAGGAAGACAACCCGGAGTCTGAGGCCAAGCGGAACCCAGCCAATGCTCCCGCGCGAGGGAGCAGGTTCTTCCCCGAGCCGGAGAATGGGCGAGTGGACGCAGCTCCGCATACCAATTTCGACGGGATTTCAGACATTCAGCTCGGTTTCAAGGCCGCCTTGCTGGCTGATCCCGACCAGTACCTGACCTTCCAGTTCCGCACTTTCGTCCCGACGGGAAGCGCGGGTCGAGGTCTGGGGACCGGCCATGTGAGTCTCGAACCGGGCCTGTTGTACTTTCAACGCCTGACGGAGCAACTGACCATCCAGGGCCAGTTCATGGACTGGATTCCGCTTGACGCGGGCCCGGGAGCCGGCAACATCCTCATTTACGGCCTCGGCGTGGGCTACGACGTCTACCACTGTGGCAACCTCCGCATCACGCCGATCACGGAGTTCGTCGGCTGGACCGTGCTGGGCGGAGTGGAATCCCGCTTTGCTCCCGTTGTGGCTGCGGCTCCCCCTGGCCTGGACCTGCCTCTGACTCATGGCGTCAACGAGGCCGACGGTGACACAATCATCAATGCGAAGGTTGGCGTCCGGACCTATTTCGGCCGGAATGACGTGTACATCGGCTGGGGCCACTCCCTCACCGGGGAACACTGGTATAAAGACATCGCCCGCGTGGAATATCGCCTCGCTTTCTGACACCTCCCGGCCTGGATCTATCTCCTCGTGGGGCCGAACTCTTCCAACAAGAGTTCGGCCCCAGCGTGTTTCTTGCAGAAAGTTCAGGCAACAGACGCGGTGAGCCGGGCGGGCAGGCGGAAGCAGAAGGACGCGCCTCCTTCGGGACGATTCACGGCTTCGAGGGTGCCGCCGTGGTCCTCGACGATGCGGCGCGAGACGACCAGCCCCAGTCCCAGGCCGGTTTCCTTGCTCGTGGCAAAGGGCGTGAACAGACGCGGCTTCATCTCGGCGCTGATCCCCGGACCGTTGTCCTCGACGCTCACTTCCGCCAGCCCGCTCGACTCCTGACGCAAGCCCAGGACAATCTCGCCGCCGCGCGGCAAAACGTCGAGAGCATTGAGGAGGAGGTTGACCAGCACCTGCTTGAGCTGCTCGCCGTCGGCCTCGACGACGATCGGCTGGGCGGACTGCTCGAACACAAGGGCGACGTGCTGCCGCGCCGCCCGGCCGCGGACCAGGACCAGCGTGCGATTGACGAGGGCGCCAAGATCGAGTGAGGCGCGCTCCAGGCGCGGCGGCCGGGCGAAATCGAGGAACGTCTTGAGCGACTGTTCCATCCGGCGAATTTCCTGCTCGATGATCTGCAGGTCTTCGGGCGACAGGGGCCGGGCTTCCTCGCCTTCGGAAGCGCCCTGGATCAGCATCTTGATGCTTGTCAGCGGATTGCGAATCTCGTGGGCGACACTGGCGGCAACCTGTCCGACAGCGGCCAGTTGCTCGGCCCGCAATACCTCCTGTTCGCGCTGCCGCAGCCGTTGCACGACCTCTTCGACCTGGCGCGCGAGTCCCTCGACCTGTTCGTGCAGCCGATCGAGGTCGCCCTCCTCGGTTAGAACGATGGCGGGCCACTCCGGTCCGAGCTTCCCGGCAGCATCCTGAACGTGGATCTGGAGCCGGCGAATGGTGTGGTGCAGGCCGCGCGCGACACCGTAGCCGAGAAAAAGTCCAGCGACGGCGCCCGCTCCACCGACAGCGACGAGGCCCCAGGCGAGCCGCTGAATGGACTCGCGGTGAGCGCGTTCGGAGTCTTCGATCTG
>JBBSDR010000941.1:0-3873 GCA_038240465.1 Gemmatales bacterium | reverse complement strand
TGACCCCTGACTCCTGACTCCTGACTCCTGACTCCTGACTCCTGACTCCTGACTCCTGACTCCTGACTCCTATTTCTGCCGCTCCCACCAGGAACGCCAGCGCGCGGCGGATTGTTGCTGCTGCTCCTTGGTGGCGTTCCGCGCCGGGCCGTAATCGAGGCCGCGAGCCATCTTGGACAGTGTCGTCTGCGCCCACTCGCGGACGTTCGCGTCCTCGTCAGTGAGCCGCTCGATCAACTCGCTGCCCCAGCGATACTCGCGATTGCGCACGACCTTGATGGCCGCCATGCGAACCTCGGACTTCTCGTCGGTCAGCTTCTTCTTCACATCCTCAGCTTTCAAGCGCGTGATGACAGAGACGAGGGAAGCGCGCGCGGCTGTCTGGGTGTCGCGATCGTAACTGGCGCCGTGGATGCCGAGCGTGTTCAGCACCTCGTCGCCATTGCGCTGGCCGAGTTCGGCGAGAATGTAGCGCAGCTTTTCGCCGCGATCCTTGCCGGCGTCCTCGATCAACTGAGAGATGCTCAGCGCCTTCAGCGCGTTGGGCTTTGGCGTGTTGGCGACGCCGGCGCGCGACAGGGCATTGCGGCGCAGCGTGACGGCGAAGCGAAGGTCTTGAATGATGGTGCGATGCGGGGAGGTGCCGCCGATGCCGCCGATCTCGTCGCGAACGAAATCCATCAGCTTGTAGTCCACACTGCCGGCGAGGAGCTTGCTGAGCTTGGCGGCAATGACGGTCACAGGACACGAGTGATTGATGTCGGCGGCCCGGCTGAGTCCGCGGATCAGGGCGGGGATCGACTCCGGTCCGAGTTTGGCGAAGTCGCGGAACGCCTGCTGGCCCTCGGGGCCGCGCAGTTTGCCGGTATCGACGAGAATGAAGCGGTCGATGACGGTATCGAGCTTCTTCTCTTCTTCCTCGGTCAACTCGGGCAGGCTGGGAGCAAAGGGATGGGGCTTGCGCGGCTCGTCGGCGCGAAGCAACCCGGACAGCAAGACGACGCACAGAACGGACGCGAGGAGTCGCTTCATGGAGTGGCTCTCCGAACAGGCACCGCAATCTTCCCCACCACAGTATATCTCGGGGATGAGGTTTCCGCTACTAACTTGAACGCGGGAGTTGCATCCGCGTGCAGTCCGCTAAGCCGCAAGCGGCAAGAAAGAGGAAACCCCTTTCACGCCGGGTCCGCCTGCTCCCAGGCCTCGGCGCTGGACGGCAGACCTTTCTCGGCACGGATGCGTTCGACCTCCTGCATCACCCGATCGATGACCGTCGCGTTGGTGGTGACGTTGCGATACTCAATGCGCAAGGCCCAGACGTTGACCAGCAGGGTACACAGGGCCATGCCGAGATGAAGGTTGGCGGCCCAGGCGACGTGCTGGTGAATGTTGGCCATGCCGGCAGCGGCAGCGGCGATCGGCACGAGCATGGCGAAAAGAGCGGGCGGGAATGTCTTGCGCTTCAGTTCGCGCGTCGTCTTCGGCAGCGGTTCGTCGGGCAACTGATAGGCCAGGGCCACTTCCTTGACCCAACGGCCGGTGCCGAGAAAGTAGATGAAGACCAGGCAGTGCAGCCCGAGATTGAAGATCAGAGAGAAGAGCGCGAGATACAGATGCAACTCGTAGCTGACGACGCTGTCATCGTGAATGCCGCCTCGCAGCCAGGAGAGGACGCCCACGACAAAGGTCGCCAGCAAGGCGGCGAGATTGATGCCCGCCAGGTGAATCAAGATTCGAGACACGTCGATCCTCCCTTCCCTGCCGATGCGCACTACCTTACAGTTATAGAGGAAGCGATGACAGCGGCGGCGCGGCAGGTGCCGGTTGGGGCTGGCGGGGGCGCGATTCGCGGTTGTGTGGTCTTTGAATGCGATGGGCCGTCTGGTTTCCTCCACGATGGATTTAGTTTTTCGGCGCATCCCCGCATCCGGCGCTATAATAGAAAGCACCAACGGAACACCTGTAGGCCGCTCGGCCCTCACGGGTGGGCTGCGCCGCAACCTGGGAAACCTGGCTCGGTGCGAGGCACGGCGATGGATAGTACAGGATGGGTGATTGGGGTAGTTCTTCTGGCGGAAGTCGCCAAGCTCCAGTTCATCTGGTACACCCTTGGGATTGTCGGCGCTCTGCTCGTGGGAGCACTCATCATCGCTCTGATGGAACGATGGCGCAAGAAGCCCGGGGTGGAAGGATTGTCGGCTGGCGATCAATTGACGCATTTCCGCAAGCTTTACGATCAGGGAACGATCTCCAAGGAAGAGTTCGAGCGGATTCGCTCTCAACTCCTTCCCGATCTGCGCAAGGAGGTGAAGGTAGCGCCTCCGGCCGCCGCTTCGTCCGCGCCCGAGAGTCCCGACGTCATGACGCTGCCCCGTCCGCCGGACGAGGGGATTCATCCTGGCTCGTGAGTTCTTCAGTTCGTTCCGAAGGTTGTGACTGTCACTTGTCGATTACCCTACAGCTCGATTTCACCATCCGGCCGAACTGCGGGCCGAGATGCCGCTAAAGGAGACCGCATGCCAACCGATAAACCAGGCACGGGCGGAGCGAACCGCCGACCTTCGACGGGGACCGGCCGGAACCGCAACGCCTACTGTTCCTTCTGCCGGAAGAACTACCGCGAGGTCGGGCCTCTCGTCGAGGGGCCGGGCGACGTCTACATCTGCGGCGAATGCATCGAGCTGTGCCAGTCGATCATCGACCAGGAAAAACGCCGCCGCAAAGGCACGCACTCGCCGTTCACGCACATCCCCGCGCCGCGCTCCATCAAGGAGAAGCTCGATCAGTATGTGATCGGCCAGCAGCGAGCCAAGCGCGTCCTGTCGGTCGCCGTCCACAATCACTACAAGCGTCTCAGCCAGGGCGAACTGCCCGGCGAAATCGAGATCGACAAGAGCAACATCCTTCTCATCGGCCCGACCGGCAGCGGCAAGACCCTGCTGGCCCAGACGCTGGCTCGCATCCTCGACGTTCCCTTCGCCATCGGCGACGCGACGACGCTGACCGAGGCCGGCTACGTCGGTGAGGACGTCGAGAACCTGCTGCTGAAGCTCCTCCACGCGGCGGACTTCGACATTGAGGCGGCCCAGCGCGGCATCATCTACATCGACGAAGTGGACAAGATCGCCAAGACGACCCAGAACGTCAGCATCACCCGCGACGTTTCCGGCGAGGGTGTGCAGCAGGCCCTGCTGAAGATGCTTGAGGGAACGGTCAGCAACGTGCCGCCGCAGGGTGGCCGCAAGCATCCCGAGCAGCAGTACATCCAGGTCGATACGTCGAACATCCTGTTCATCTGCGGCGGCACCTTTGTCGGGCTGGACAACATCATCTCGCGCCGCGTCGGCCGCAAGACCTTCGGCTTCGGCAGCGATGGCACCGACAAGGAACGCGGCCTCGGCGAACTGCTCGCCCAGGTGACGAGCGACGACCTGATAGAGTTCGGCATGATTCCCGAGTTCATCGGCCGTCTGCCGGTGCTGTCGCCGCTCGATCCGCTCGACGAGGAAGCGCTAATGAAGATCCTCACCGAGCCGAAGAACGCTCTGACTCGCCAGTATCAGAAGCTGTTCGAGATGGAAGGCGCCGAGTTGGAGTTCGACGAGGGCGCGCTGAAGGAGATTGCCGCCAAGGCGAAGAAACGCGACACCGGAGCGCGTGGTCTGCGCTCGATCGTCGAGGACGTCATGACGGACGTCATGTTCGAGCTGCCCGAGATCGAGCCGAAAGGCAAGTTCGTCGTGACGGCCGATGTGGTCAAGGGAGCAGCCCGGCTGTTCGATCAGAAGCCGACCGCGCCGGATAAGAAGTCGGCCTGAAAATCGTCTCTCAATCAGCGAGCCTCGGACAACCAGTTGTCCGAGGCTCGTTGCG
>JBBSDR010000940.1:0-3883 GCA_038240465.1 Gemmatales bacterium | reverse complement strand
GCAGCCGTCGAACTGGAACCTCGATGCCGAGCAACTCGAACAAGCGATCACTCCGGCAACGAGAGCCGTCATCGTCTCGCATCTGCACGGCGCGGTGGTGCCGATGAAGCGCGTGCGCGAGGTGGCCGATCGGCATGGCATCAAGGTCGTGGAGGATGCGTGCCAGTGTCCGGGAGCGCTGGTGGAGGGACGGCGGGCGGGGACATGGGGCGACGTTGGCGTGCTGAGTTTTGGCGGCTCGAAGTTGCTGACGGCGGGCCGGGGCGGAGCGATCCTGACTCCTCATGCAGACGTCTTCCAGCGCGCGAAGCTGGCGCTGAACCGGGGCAATGTCGTCTGTCCGCTGTCGGAACTGCAGGCCGCTGTCCTGCTGCCGCAACTGGAGCGTCTCGACGAGGACAATGCCCGGCGGTTGGATCGGGTTGAGATGCTGGACCGTTCCCTGGCAAACCTTCCTGGTCTGAGACGGTTCGCCTCTGACGGCGAGGGTTCTTCGCCCGCGTTCTACAAGGTCGGCTTCCAGGTTGACGCGGCCGCGTTCGGCCTGAGCCGGGCGTTGTTCGTCAAGGCGTTGCGGGCGGAGGGCATCGCCTTTGACGAAGGTTTTCGCGCCGCCCACATTGGCCGTTCGCCCTCGCGCTTTCGCGCGGCCGGTCCTCTCGTGGAGGCCGAGAAAGCGCATCACGGCACCGTCGTCCTGCATCATCCCATCCTGCTCGGGACTCCGGAGGACATCGAAGAAGTGGCCCGTGCCGTGCGCAAGGTGTGGACACATCGCGCGTCGTTGCGGTGAATTCTTTCTCAACCGCTCGCGAGAAATCGAACCAGTTCCAGGGCGACATCCACCCCCGTGACAGGAGCGAGCGCACGCCAGCCTGGGACCGCGTTGACCTCCAGAACATACCAACGGCCATCCGGTCCCGGCAGCAGATCGACGCCCGCGGCCGCCGCGCCAACAGCACGCGCGGCCTCCAGAGCGAGCCGTTCCTCCTCGGCCGTCACCGACACCGGCTCGGCGCGTCCGCCCTGAGCAATGTTCGTCCGCCAGCCGTCGCGCGCATGCCGGCGCATGGCTGACAGCACCCTGTCGCCGAGAACGAAGACGCGCAGGTCCCATCCCGGATGGTGGATCATCTGCTGGAGGTACAGCACGCATTGGGTTCGTTCGAGCGTGCGAAAAGTGCGCCAGGCCAGTTCGGGATCAGACACGCGCACCATGCCGCGGCCCTCCGAGCCGAAGAGCGGTTTGACAATGACGTCGCCTCCGAGTTGCTCGAACGCCGCCAGGGCCGTCTCGGCGTCCTGACAGACAATCGTCGGCGGCACGGGCAGCCCGGCCGATTCCAGGCACGCGCTGGCGAGATACTTATCGACGCACGTTTCCAGGGCGCGCGGTGAGTTGAGGACGGCGACGCCGCGTGCCTGCAAGCGTTGCAGCACGTCCATGCGGAAGACGACCTGTTCGAGCGACCCCGGCGGCATGGTGCGGACGATGACGGCGTCGAAGTTCGTCAGCGATCCAGCCTCCGCCGCGACGCCAGCACTAACGCGACGGAAATCGCGAACCTCGGCGTGGTGTCCGAGCGCGGCGGCCGCGCGCATCAGGTCGCGGACGTGCCAGCCATCGCCGCCGGCGAGCAAAGCAATGTGCATTATTTGTTCCGTTTCAGCGACTCTTCGGCCTCGACCATCTCGGGATCCTCGGCCCGGCGTTCTTCGACAAATTGCACCGCTTTCGGGTTCTTCGGAAACGTGAGAGCATAATCCAAAATTGCGAGATGGACATCGGGAACATCGAAATCCTTCTTGTCGTGCAGGCCCAGGACTCGCTCCAGGAGGCTTTCCGCCCCGAGTTGTCGCAACTCTTGGATGACATCAGCAGCAATGTCCGGCTGTGACAGCATCAGGGATAATGATTCGGCTAGTTGCCCGCATGTCCAGACGTCCGGCCGTTTATCGCGAAAGAACCGCACCGCAGACAGGCACTCGCTGCGAATTGTGCGAGCCGTCTTGGACTCCTTCATCATTTCTCGCAGGAGAGTCAGCCCGTCTTTGGGTCGCAGTAGCGCGTACCCGATCAGCATTCCTTCCAGACCATTGGCTTGGTTCTCGGCACGATCCGTCTCGATCAAGGACCGAAGGAGGGCCGCATGCGATTCTTTTCCGCAGTACCCGAGCAACATGGCGTCGAGATCGCGAACCCAGAACCACGATTTCTCATTCTTCAGATACGATGCGATTGTGTCGGGCGGCAGACGGTGAGCGCGAGAGCGGATGTCTTCATGGCGAATCATCATCAACCACTGGCGAGCGTCGCGACTGATATTCGCCTCGGGACTATCGACATGGTGGCGGAAGAAGAGGTACGACTCGTCGGGTTTCTTCGCATCGAGTTTCAGAGCGTCTCCGAGATATTTCACCGCGGCCTCGGAGTCCAAGTACATGCATCTTGAAATCTCAAGGCGTCCCATGTTGGCGTCGAAAAAGATGAGGATACGCGGCGGGTTCTTCGGATCCGGAACAGGGATGTAAAGCGACAGAGTGATGACCTTGTTGTTCTTGAGAGCGGAATCGGATTTCAGGACCTTGAGGATATTCAGATCGGTCACGGCGTTTTTCTTGTCGCCGGCGGGGTTCATAGCTGGATTGACAAGGCTGCCGTATAGGATGACTTTCGCCGAAGTCGCCGCCTCCCGGAGAGTTGGAGCCGGTGTCGCGCGAAAGGCAAAAGCTGGTCTGAAGTGCTGACTCCGCGCAAAGGTGGGAATCCACATGCACACGACCAGAACCACGATGAAGCGAGACATGAGAACTCTCCACGCTTGCGTGTTTCGTCAAGCACCGAACGAACGCCGCAGGATGTCGGGAGCGAGCTTGCCGAAACGATGATGACGCCCGCTCTTGATGTTGTACAGCACCAATTCCGCCGGGCTGAAGAGCATCTTGTCGATCTTGTAGAAATCGCGTCCCGCGCGCTCGAAGATTTGCGCGAATGGCTCTCCATAATCGTGCGACGATGATGACGGCACCTTCGGCCCAATCTCCACCAGCCGTTCATCATCGGCATCGACCCACAGCACGACACGGCCGCCGTACAGAATGGCGTCATTGGTCCGGCCGATGGCGTTGATCTCGTCCGTCGCGACCGGAGGCAGCGGCGCCCAGCCCTGGGCCGACAGCACCTGCGTCAGATCGAACCCCAGTTCGTGCAGTTTGTGCAACGCCGTCTCGACCGAGCGAGCGACTACTTGCAGCGTTCCCGCCATGCTCGCCGCCGGCGCGACCAGCAGTGACAGCTTCCTCGGTTCCAGGGCGAGTTGCTGACACAGGGTTGTCACTACCTCGTGGGTAGGCAGCTTGCGCGATTCGAGAACGCCGACAGCGACATCGGCCTTCTCGCGGCCAGGCAGGTGGTCGAAGAGGGCTTCCTTGCCGTACAAGGCTCGCATGGGACCGGAACCCATCGCGAAGAACTTGCCGGCGCTGACCTGCCAGCCGGCGTACTGTGAGGCCATGCACGCCAGCACAGGCTGATCGCTCCAGACATGGACGTGCGGACAAGCGATGCCATCGACGTCGCCGGGAACGAGACTTACCCACGCGAGATCGGCCAGACAGGCGCGCGCCAGGTCGAGTCCCGCTTGCAGGCTTCCCTTCACCTTGACGCCGCAATCGAGGACACGAGCGCCGCCAATGTCGAACACCTCGATACGGAGGGGCATCGGATTGGCCGCCATCTCGTCGGCGACGATTATTGCGCGTTCATTCAAGGTGATGCCGGCACACATAGCTGAAGCCTCTCGAGGTGCAGGCGGCTCGCCTGCTCTTCTCTTGCCGTGGTGCAGGCGGCTCGCCTGCTCTTCTCTTGCCGTGGTGCAGGCGG
>JBBSDR010000939.1:0-3886 GCA_038240465.1 Gemmatales bacterium | reverse complement strand
CCAGTGCTACGAGAGCTACACCGATTTCGGCGACTGGCCGATGTCGTCCGGCTTCGTCACCGACTGGTCGCATGGCCAGACGCCGGGACAGCCCGTCTGGCTGACGACCTGCTGGGGGACGTCGGAAGAGGGCAAGATGAAGTCGCTGTTCCACGCCTTCGCTCGCGGTCTGGAAGGCGGCGGTGTGCCGATGCAGGGCAACTTCCCACTCGCGACGCTCGAACGGCGCGGCAAGGGTTTACGTTTCGCGAGCCAGTACGGCGCGATCGCACGAAACGCGAAGCCGGATGGCAGAGTCGCGATCCTGGCGCGCGATGCTCACGCTGTCTTTGGCCGGCTGATCTGGGATGCGCACGCGGTCTATTATCACCTGACGCGCCTCGGCTATCCGCCCGTCATCCTGAACGGCGACAGTGCAGCCAAGGGCATCGCGGAATCGGTCAAGGTGCTGGTGCTGGTCAAGGAGGAGTGGCCGCTCGAACCGGAACTCCGCAAGGCCATCGAGGCGCACATCAAGCGCGGCGGCAAGGTGCTGACCGTGGGGCCTTGTGCAGACTCCCTCACCGGTGCCATCGAAGTCAAGGACGCGCCGAAACACCTGTGGGAGTTGAAGGGCTTCCATCCCGAGAGCCATGAAGCAATGTGGAGCGAGTTCGAGAAATGGCGCAAGCCCCTGGCTGCGGCAATGGCAAAGACGGAGCTGCCCGCGCTTGCGACAACCGATCCGCAACTCGGCTATGCTCTGGCGATGGAGGCCGGACCTATCCGCTATGTCGCGGTCATTGCCGACAGCAAGGGAACGCACTCGAATGTCTTTGAGCCGGTCAGTGACATGCCGGTGTCACTCGAAGGAACAGGGTGGACGGTGCGTGATCTGGTCAAGCAGAAGGACCTGAAAACCGAAGAGAAGGAGGGCCGCACGCTGGTGAAACTTGATCTGCTGACAGAGCCGACAACCCTTCTCGCCCTCTATCGTTCGACCCCGACGACGTTTACGGTCGAGGAGAGCAGCCAGGGCGGCGAGCGCTCGGTCCGTGTTGGTGTCGCGGATGCCGGCAAGCAAGACCTGGGTTCCCTCCCCCTGCGCGTGCTGATCGTTGGGCCGGACGGCGTGGCCCGTCCGGAGCGGTTCGCCGCGGCGGGAGAGACGGTCGCGCTGCCCCTCGCCCCCCTCGATCAACCCGGCCCCTGGGTGCTGACCGTCCAGGAGATGCTGACCGGAGCGACGGTGACAGCGGAGATTATTCACAAGGCCCCGGAGAAGCCGGTCGCAAGCGTCCGCACACCGTCTGAAGGAATCCACGTCGCCGGCGACCTGGCGGCGTTCAAGCGCGCGGATCGCGGCGACATCCTGGTTATCGTCGAGCCGGAGCAGGGGCATCTGCTGTCGCTCGCCAAACAGCTTGCCGAGAAGATGAAGGCGCGTGTGTGGCAGGTGAAGCCGGAAGAGTTCGACACGCATCCGATCCGCTGGTATCCGACGCCGGCCGACAGAGAGCGCCTCAAGGAGATCGCGGCGGGGCGCCTTATCGGCGTGCGCGAGAGCTTGCGGCCTTATATCGACACCGTCAAACGCGTCCATGTCCCGGAGCGCGGCGGCTATAGCGATATTGACCCGCCCTACATGGTTGGCAAGCCGTGCGTGGTCTTTGCGGGCGGACGCCTGGCCGAGAGTTTGCGTGCCGTCACGCCGTGGATGCAGACGCCGCATGCGCCTGGCAAGGGCCAGGGCCGGCTCGTCGTCTGTCACAGTCCCTTCATGGCCGGCCTGCAAGCAGTCGCCATTGTCGCCAATGATCTCGAAGGACTGACGAAGGCCGCCGAGGTGCTGGCGAAGGCTGGCGAAGAGGTCAAGGAAGAGAAGTCGAAGCTGACCTGGACGAAACTGGAAGTGCAGTCGCGCCGCCCGGGGGTCCTCGCGAGTCCCTACGCCGGCTTCACTCCGATCCAGCGCGTCGATCGCCTGCTCGCCACCGCGGACGGCAAAACCATGCTCTTTCTCAAGGGCAAGCAGGACAATGCCGCATTCGTCGATGCGGCCGGCAAGGTGACAAGTAGCGTTCACGTCGATCTGCTGCTCACCACACACGCGCGTCTCGATGCGAAGGGCGATTTACAGATGCCCTTCCGCAAGGTGACGGCGACACATCCCGGCTGGGGCTTCCCGACGGAAGTCGAACTGACGCTGAGGAGCATCGGCAGTGATGGCCGGCTCAATCAAGAGATGCTTGCGTTTCGCGGCGAACTGGGAACGACCGATTTCGAGGGCGGCATTCGCTGGAGCGAGGATGGCTCGACGGCGTTCCTGGGCCGATCCGGAGGTTTCCTCTGGCGAACAAAGGACGACAAGAACTGGCGGCGCTACGACGACACGCCTTACGCACCGGTTCGCTTCAGCGTGCTCTACCCGCGCCAGCCGACGGGAGTCACCTTCTCGCCAGACGGCCGCTACGCTCTGTTCACAATGGATTCACGGCCGCCGTTCGGCGGGCTGAACTCGTCCTATCCGCATCCCTGGAGCGTCGAGACGGTGCTGTTCGATTTGCAGAAGGGCGCGCGTGTTTGGGCGTTCCAGGCTCCCGAGGGCAAGGCGACGTATGCGATTCATTCCGGCTTCGCGGCACTGAGCCGGGACGCGACTGTCGCCGCCTTTGCGGATTATGGCGGGACGGTGTATCTTGTCGATAAGAGTGGCAAGGTGCTGCTGAGCGAGAAAGTGATCGACCTGGCGAGTGATGCCGGTGGACGAAGCGGGCCACCCGAGGGCGTCAGCGTGTCGCTATCGCTGGATGGCAAGCTCGCGCTGTTCGCCTACCGCAATCAACTCGCGATCGCGCGGGGCGGCGAGTTGGTCCGAGTGCCGCTGCCCGGAGTGACGTCGGCCTGTCTGTCGAGGGACGCTTCGCAGTTCATCGCGGCCTGTCTCGATGGCACGGTCAGCTCGTTTAGCGACACCGGCAAGAGAAACTGGCAATACACCGCGAAGGGAGCGGCCCCTCTTGTCGCCGCGGGCAAGGACGCGGAAACGCTCATCGCAACCGGTGCGGGCGAACTGATCGTCCTTGATGCAGGCGGCAAGGAAACGCGGAGAACGAACATCGTCGCCTTCACCGACAGGGATCGTCACGAGGTCAAGCCGGCCGATGATCTTGTCCGTGTGGTTCCGCCCGTGGAATATGTCGAGCCGAACACGCTGGGGCTGGCGAAGGAGAAGTTGTCGGCGAAGGAAATCGCACGCTGGAAGCCAAAGGATGAAGGCATTCCAAAGTCTGGACGGAGTTTCCATTCGTTCGACGGCAAGACAGAGTTGAGCATGGCCGAGGCGGGAGATTACTTTGTCCACATCGTCTATCGCCGGCCTGCGAACAACAAGGGCCTCAAGGTCCTGACGGACGGCAAGGACGGTCCCGAGACGTTCCTGCTCGATTTGCCGACGCCGGAGTATCGCGTCATCGACATTTCCGTGCGCGGCCCGAAAGTGAAAGTGACGCTGGTCAGCGAAGGGCCGGCGGAGGTGGCGGAGTTCTCGCTCTGGTCGATGAAATGGCCGGGACCAAACCTGGCTTATGTCCGGCCGGCGGGAGTCGAGGAGAAGCCGACGGGCAAGGGCGGCGACGACATCCTCGACGATCTCGAAGGCAAGAAGGGACCGTCAGGGAAGCTGAAGGACTGTCGCGTTTGGTGGCCGAACACCGACTTCGACAGCGTTCGCGGCCCCTGGCTGCCGGCGCCGATTGATCCGCTCGCCATCGTCGATGGCAAGCGCTTCGGCGGCGGGCGTCTCGGTCCGTGGTCGAACGTCTATCTGAACTTCCCGCCGTCGAAGGGTGGTTTCTTCACGATCGACCTGGGTGAGGAGGTCGCACCATCGCTGCTGGCGACCTAT